>CACZNF010000063.1 GCA_902782395.1 uncultured Erysipelotrichaceae bacterium
ACTGCGACATTAACTGGTGTGTCTTTATCAAATGGAACGTGACCAGTTAAAAGTTCATAGAAAGTGACACCCGCTGAATAGATATCTGATTGGATAGAAGCGGGTTTACCTTGTGAAATTTCAGGGGCTAAATAATGGACAGAGCCCACGATTTCACTAGTTTTTGTTAAGCCATCATCCACGCCTTCAGCTTGTGCAATACCAAAGTCACCTAATTTAATCGTGCCATCAGGCATCACAAAAATGTTTTGTGGTTTGATATCACGGTGAATGATGTTGTGTTGATGCGCGTAAAATAACGCGGATGTGAGTTGCAACATGTAACTTACTGCCTCAGCAATTGGGATTGATGTTCTAAAATCGAGCATATCCTTCATAGTTTGTCCGCGGATATATGTTTTGGAAACGACGAAGATTAATTGGGTTACGCATGACGTCTTCCCTAATCATCTTAATCGCGACTTTTCTTTTGTTAATGATGTCGGTGGCTTCATAGACTTCCGCCATACCACCATGACCGATTCTCGCTTCAATACGATAACGGCCATCAACGAGAGATCCAATCTTTATTGTGCTCATGATTGTGCCTCCCAAATGACGACAGCGATGTTATCGCTACCACCATTTTTATTACCAATAGCGATTAATTCATTGACCTTTTGTTCAACGGAATCTTCGCTTTTTAAAACTGAGGCAATATCGTTTTTAGGAACGTTATTATATAAGCCATCACTACAAAGGAGCACTGTTTCTCCCATGTATGGGAAAGATTTAATATCGATAGAAGCGCTTGGATAAACGCCTAAAGCGTTCATCAAAACGTGTCTTTTTGGATGAATTAAAGCTTCTTCTTCGGTAATTTGTTTTGTTCTTAATAAATAACCAACATATGTTTGGTCTTCGCTCATTTGTTCAAATTCACGGTTTCTTAAGAAATAGCATCTTGAGTCACCAACATGACCTAAGATGGCGGTGTCTTTAATAATAAGTAAAAGGGTTAATGTTGTACCCATTCCTTCGTATGAAGGATTGCTTTTTGATTGCTCGTATACGCATTTATTTGCTTCACGGATAACGTTGCCCACCCAAAACTTTGCAAAATAACGATTCATAAAACCTTTACGGCTTTTAAATGATGAAATCACTGTATTGATCGCTAAAGAGGAAGCCAAATCACCTTTACTTTGTCCACCCATGCCATCACAGACAATGAGTAAAACATTGCCAGAGGCATTGATTAAAGCACAAGCTTGGTCTTCGTTACTTAAGCGTACTTTGCCAATATCTGTTTTAAATGAGAAGCGTCCAGTTAAATATTTTTTCATGAACGTCCCTCCTCAACTTTGGCGCGTAATTGACCACACGCAGCGTCAATATCGCTACCGAATTCTTTTCTAATAGTCGCGGTCACGCCACCTTTCATGAGGTAATCAAGAAAAGCGTGAACACGGTTACCACTAGAACGATGGAATTCTGAGAATGTGTTTGTCTCATTATATGGGATGAGATTCACATAGCCCATTGTTCCTTTAATTAATTTAATTAACTCTTGAGCGTGTTCTTTGGTATCGTTGATACCTTCCAAGAGTAAGTATTCATAAGTTACTCGACGTTTAGTTTCTTTTTCATAATACTTCACCGCTTCAATCACTTTTTCTAAAGGATAGGCACGGTTAATTTTCATGAGTCTGCTTCTAAGTTCATTATTAGGAGCGTGTAAAGAAATAGCGAGATTTGTTTGCATGTGTTCGTCAGCATATCGATAGATATTTTCGACGATACCGCATGTGGAGACAGTAATATGTCTAGCACCAATGGCTAAACCCTTTGGGTGATTAGCAATCTTGATAAAATCAAGAACATTATCATAGTTATCAAATGGTTCACCAGTACCCATGACCACGATATGTGTGACATGTTGACCTTTGTTCTCTTCTTTGAGCAATTGATTAATCAATAAAATTTGCCCCATCATTTCTTCAGGGAGCAAATTCCTTTGTTTGCCTAATAGACCACTGCTACAGAAGGAGCAACCCATGTTGCACCCGACTTGTGAGCTCACACAGACAGCACACCCATATGAATAGCGCATGAGTACACATTCCACCTTAGCGCCATCTTTTAGCTCGACGAGTAATTTAATCGTGCCATCTTTACTCACTTGTTTGGTATAGATACTTGGTAAGTCTAGACAATATTTTTCTTTTAATACTTCACGGAAAGATTTAGAAATATCACTCATCTCATCAAATGATGTGGCTTTCTTTTCATAAATCCATGAGAAAAGTTGCGTGGCGCGATAAGGCTTTTGGCCTTCTTGCTCCATTAACGCGATGAGTTTATTAATTTCTACACCGTAAAGATTAATCATTCTTTTTAGCCTTTTTTAAAGCGGCAAAATAGTAAGAACCACCATATTTCTTATATGGGAAATATAGCTTATCTCTTAATAATGTGAATTCTTCGTGTTCAGCGAGGAACTCGTTAATAATGTTGATACTTTCTTTCTTTGAAAGAGTATCCACTAAGTAGAGGAGATAACCATCATCTTCAACTTGGTTAGCGGCTTCTCTTATAGCCACTTTTTGGTTAGCGATTAATTCATCGAGTTTTGAAATATCAAAACGGAGGAAATAATCTGGTAAAAGTTGTAAGAGATTTAATCTAGAAGATTCTGGCATAACGATAAATGTATGCACAGGTTTTGATAAACAAGTAATAATGGAAGAAGCTTGTGCTTCGTAGACATTAACACCTTTAATGGAGTTATTGTTTAAGAAGTTTTTGGTGTTAGTTAATGTGCTTAAGTTACTAGCAATATATTCCACACCGGAAACATCACCTTTTCTTGCTTTGAAGTCAACGAGTAAATCGTTAGCGTATTCAGCGTAAACAGCGATACCTCTTAATGGATCTAAATCACCTTCGTCTAGCATTTCTTTAAACGCTAAAGCGAGAGGATAAGCCATACCTTTTTCATTAACTTCGCTGTTTTTGAATCTACTTTCGCCTTTATATAACGCCATACCTGGAGCGCCTTCAATGGCTTCAAAGTCTGGGTATTTAGCGAAGAATTCTTCGTCTGATAATTTATTATTATCAATTCTTACAACTGTTGGGGCTGGTTTGCTATTAGCTCTAAGAGCTTTGTTAGCGGAAATATGACCGAACTGTTTGGTCCACATCTTAATGATGTCCACAGGTGTGTTATAGCGGTAGGAAAGGAATTCAAAAGAACCCACTTCAATTTGTTCTGGAACGAGTTTCTTTTCTTCAAGATATGGGGCAATGAAGTCTTGGACTTTAACTTCACCTTCCTTAATATACTTTTCTACTTCCTTATTGCATTCTTCTTGATCAAATTTCTTGATGAAGAGTGCATTGCTAAACGCAATCAATAACGCAATGACTCCAAGAGATTCCATGTCAGGATATTGTTTTTGAATAACGTTAGACATCACTAAATAGTGACGTAAAACGCATCCCACCATCGCTGAGACGTTACCCCTTTCTTCTTTTGAGAAATCGTTACGCTTAAAAGCTTGCTTTAATGCAAGAGAAAATGGAGTGTTTTCGTAAATGATTTTGTTTAGTATGTCCTTTGCTAAAACTTGTGGAGTCATAATAGACCCTCCTGATGACGGTTAGTCGTTGTTGAAGTTTTGGAAGATATCACCGGTGAAGATTTCATCTTCGCCTTCTCCTTCTTCCATATCCTCATAATCCTCATTAGCAACATCGACTAAATTATCGCTGGCGATAAAGCGTGGATAACTGTCGTTAAATTTGCTGTAGCGATCATCTTGCGAATAATAATAGAATTCAAGAATCTTATTAATCGCGACATCGCCGATACTTTCTAAAATTAAATGGGCCACTTGGTCTTGTAAGACCGCGACCTTCTTAGGCGCATGGACATGAATGATGATGTTCCAAGATGTTTGTTCAACACCATTATGGAAGACCATGTTTTCAGGCGCCACAAATAAAATTTCGTCTTCGCTTAATTCGTAAAGTTTGGCTAAATTTGGAGTCATTTCACGAGATAAACGACCGACAACAAATTGATCAAGACCGTAAATAGTAACAGTAATCATAAAATAAAAATACCTCGGAGATAGTATAATACAAAAAATACCATTTTTATACTAAAAATCGTATGGGTCGATATTAATCAATAATTCGTACTTACTATTATAGGCAAATAATTGCTGCATTTTTTCGAAGATTTGATGGGCTTTCTGTGGGTCTTTAAACTTCACTAAAATGCTTCTAACATGTAGGCCCATATCGAAAGGAATATATGGGGTTGATGGACCAAGTATTTGGGCAGTATCCATAAATTCATCATTTAAGAAATCAACGATTCGATATGTATTTTCAATGACTGTTTCCTCATTTTTAGCGCGTAATGTGACACTCGCTAAATAGGCATATGGAGGATAAAATTGTAGTTTACGCATTTCCATCTCTTTACGATAGAAAAGTTCATAGTCTTGTCTTGCCGCGAAAGTAATCGCGTAGTGGCTTGGTAAATATGTTTGAATGATCGCAGTACCTGGTTTTTCTTTTCTTCCAGATCGACCAATAGCTTGTGTAATAAGTTGGAAGGCTCTTTCATTGCTGCGATAGGAAGGCATAGACAAACCGATATCCGCTAAAACGATACCAACTAGGGTTACATCTGGGAAATCATGGCCTTTAGCTATCATTTGTGTACCAATTAAGACATCTGCTTCTTTCTTTCTGAAGGCTTCTATTACTTCTGGAATCTTGCTCTTATTCTTCGCGGAATCACTATCTAGTCTCAACGTTCTAGCGCTTGGGAAAAGGCGTTGCACTTCTTCTTCGATTCTTTCTGTACCAAAGCCTGTTTTCATGAGATGATCACCACCACATTCTGGACATGTTTCACCAAGAGGTTCCACATAGTCACAGTGATGACATTTGAGCATGTTATCTTTCTTATGGTAGGTTAGTGCAATTCCACATGTTGGACACTTAAATACATGGCCACAGTTACGGCAGGTAACATGCGTAGAAAAGCCTCTTCTATTGATGAGAAGAATAGCCTGTTCATTCCTCGCTAGTGTCTCATGAATAGATTGTCTTAAAGCATGGGAGAAGATATAACTATCACGGTCAATATTATGATAATCAAGCATGTTCACAATTTTAGTGGTTGGAAGCTTTTGATTATTAATACGCTTTGTTAAATAAAGCATAT
>CACZNF010000064.1 GCA_902782395.1 uncultured Erysipelotrichaceae bacterium
CAAACGAATCTAGCAGATCTATCTTCCTTATCGTTTAAGTCTTTTAAGATTTCTTTAATAGCGTTAGCGTGACCACCCATGGCTGTCGCATATCTTGCGCTATGCATGCCTGGACGATTATCTAAAGCGGTGATTTCTAAACCTGAATCATCAGCGATAATAGGGAAAGATGTGACTTTTTGCACAGCTTTAGCCTTAATTAAAGCATTTTCAGCGTAAGTCTTACCGTTTTCTTCAACGTCATCAATCTTAATGCCTAAGTCACTAAGGCCGTAGACAACGATCTTATGTGGAGAGAGGACTTCTCTCACTTCTTTTAATTTGTTTTTATTGGATGTAGCTAGGACGATTTCGTAATTCATATAAACTATCTTAGTATATTTTTCTATAAATAAAAATATATATAATAATAAGGATGAAAGAATTCTTAAAAAAATACAAATCTTCAATTATTAAAACCATCATTGTCATCGCTATCCTAGTAGCTATCGCCGTTGGTGTTTATTTCATCTTACGAGCATGTGGCTTCACTAAAGCGGAAGACTATATTGCTTTAAAAAACAAATTCGGTGATAGTGTAGTCTTTTGGCTAATCGTTGGTTTATTAGAAATAGTGCAGGTCATCTTCGTGCCTTTAACTAATCAAATCATTACCGTCCCTGTCGCTATGGTTTTTAATGATGAGTTATGGAAAGTATGGTTAACCGCTTGGATTAGTATTTGGCTTGCCACTTTAATTCTTTATTGGATTGGTAGAGTCGGTGGACCAAAACTATTAAAATGGATACTTAATGATAAAGAACAAGTGGAAAAGTGCACTAACTTTTTAAATAGAGGTTGGATATTCTATCCAATTGGGATGATATTACCTTTACCTGATGATGTGATTACCACTTTAGCGGGTACCGCAAAAATGAATTTCTTCTTTGTCGCTATTTGTTCGTTCTTTACTCGCGCTCTTGATACTGCTTTCAGTGTTTTCTTATATGGCTACGCTGTTAAACATCCATGGTTATGGATTGTTATTGTTTTAGGTACAATTGGCTTATTTGTCTTAACTTTCTTCCTCTGGAAGCATGATCAAAAGAAAAGAAAAGCGTTAGAGCAAGAAACAAAATAAAAAAGTTGTCCAAACGGGCAACTATATTTTCAATTTTGATAGTTTATTCGTATGATTTCCAACGATCGTAGAAACGAACTGTAAAGGTAGCGGTGAGAACATCTAAGACAAGTGAACCAATAGAGATGGCAAAATCAAGTCCAGTAAATTTATCACCCCTAGAAAGAGTAACAATTAAATAAACGATGTCTAGAATAAAAATGACAATCGTTAAAATCAAATTGATAAAGAAAGCAGTCTTATATTTTTTGCTAGTGGCTTCATACTCATCAACGTCAAATTTCTCATCGACTTGATTGGTGACATTTACTTCTTCGTTCACCTTTTTAAATTCAGGATAGTTGTTATTTTCCATAGGGCTTTTTCTCTTTGATTTATTCTACTAATAAGCAAAAACTAAAACAAGAAAAAACCATGTACCCATCAACAAATTATGACAATAAAAATAACAGCGCCTAAGCGCTGTTTTCTTCATCCGGAGGAAGCGACGGGAATCGAACCCACATAACTTTAAAAAAACTTAATTGAAGCATCCTTCTATGTAAAAAATGCATAAAAGTGAATAATTGTAATGTGTGAAAATCGAACTGTTGCAAAAAAGCAGCCATTAAAATTGATAACTCATCAAATTTTATTATTTTTTTGTTAGAAACGTGAACATGTTCTTTTTTGGAACAGGTTTATATTTTGAACATTGAAATTCAATTGCCGAGGAATCCTCGTTAGTTGAAATGTGCGTTTTCCGCACTTAGCGTACTTCCGTCGAAAAAACCGACAAAAGTAACTTTTAAAAAACAAAACAGCGCATTTGCGCTGTTTTTTTCATATGGAGCAAGTGACGGGAATCGAACCCGCATAATCAGCTTGGAAGGCTGATGTTCTACCACTGAACTACACTTGCGTAGCGGTAATGATTATATATCACTACACGCCTATAATTCAATAAATTACTTATTGATTGATGAAAGATAAGAGTTGATTTTTGTTTTGATAACCCATTCTCACATCAACACGTTGTCCATCTTTGAATAAGATTAAAGTTGGGACAGCTTGAATACCATATTGCGCCGCTAATGGGCCAGCTTCATCAACATCCACTTTAATAATAGTGGCGTTAACTTCATTACTTACCTCTTCTAAAACGGGGGAAAGCATTTTGCATGGGCCACACCAAGTGGCAAAGAAATCGACTAAAACAACGCCTTCTTTAATCGCAGCATTGAATTCATCACGGTCATTAATATGTTTTAACATAATTCTTCCTCCTATATGTTTACTAATACAAATATCAATACGATGATTGCCAGGTGTAATGGGTAGTAGAGATAACTCCCATACTGGAACCATTTCCTATTATATCCGCGCCTTCCGTTATAAAGCAAAATAAACGCTCCACTAATAATTGCGTAGATTTGAATATCGGTCATAGCAGCAGGCATGTAATAGATATTTGCGTTAATAAATGATTCAGAGAAGTAGAAGATGACACTTAATACCGCAAGTAATAAAACACTAACGATGTTAATTGCATTTCTTTCTAAATTACTATCTTTATATAAGTTAGGATCAGTACCTGATTGAGCACTAAACGATTTAACAAATAAACGACCTAATAAAGTAGCGAAATAAAAGCCGATAATTAAAGCAATACCAAACCACCCATATTGTGTGCGTAAAAAATATGGAAACCACAATACCTCTCCTTGACATCCACATGCATCATGACACGTGACGATATAAGAGGTAATACCATACGCTAAAGGTAGGAGTGCTAGTAGTTTGATATACCATCTCTTATTCTTTAAACAATAGACTGCAACTGCACCTAAAAGTAGGTCAATAAAAATCACACGTGCATCCTTCATTGATCCACCGTTATTTCTAATCAAAGGAACAACATCTGTTAGGACAATAATTAGCGATATAACGGAGGCCATAATACCTAATCTTAAAACATATTTTTTAAAGCTTTTTGTGTGGATGACACCTTCCGCAATCATTAAACAGAATAGTGGTAGTGCTAGTCTTCCAATATATCTAAATGGCTCAATTCTAAATAGGAGACCAACATGGTCAACAGTCATGGTGAGTAAAGCAATGATTTTTAGCCAAAAACTACTCAATATTAATGGGAATTTACGTTCGTTTTCCATATTATCTCGCAATTAAAACCATCGCAAAAGCAATGGAATTATAAATGACATGAGCGGTCATAGAACAGGCTGGTCCACGGTGTTCATAGGCAAGAGTTAAAACAAAACCTGCGACTATATATGAAGGTAAAGACCATAATTCATTAACAATGTTTTCCGCAGTGAAATCAAAGTGAATCATCGCAAAGACAATCACAGTAATAACAAATGCAAAATATTTATTAAATCTTCTTAAAAAAGAATATAAACCAACACGATAAGTTAACTCTTCACAAATAGGCCCTATTAAACAAAGGGTAGCCATTGAAAAAAGAGGATAATTAAGCGCGGATAATTCTACGTTAGCTTGGTTAGCGTTTTGTGCGGACTCATGGAAAATAGAAATAACTGCACCCACAAGCATAGAAACGACAAGGACTGTGATAGTGTAACCAATGCCGTATAAGTAATCTATTCCACTAGTGAATTTCCCGAGGAACATTTTTCTTCTACCTGAGAAAAGAGCAATAGCAAGCAGAGCCACAAACATAGAGACATAAACAATAGTCATCAAAGTAGTGCTTCTTAAAGCTTTATCGACAAAAGCATCACTAGGGGTAAATAAGATAGTTAGTAATTCCGCAATAAGCATGCCACCATAAGCGAATCCAACTAAAAACATCCCAATTTGGGCAAATGGATGTAAAAATACCACTCTTTTTGGTACGCGTCTAATCTGATACAATTCGTTATCTTTATTGCAGTGTGGACACTTTTTCAGTGTCGCATCATGATAATCTCCACAATTAGGACATTTTATCCCCTTAAATACATCCTTGATTAACATTTGCTTTTAATCCTATTAAAAAAATTATACACTAATTGTAGGTCTTGTTATAGTCATAACTTGTATTAAGTTATTCTTGTTGGCGATATGAAATTTGATTACTCAGCAATCACCGGTTACTTTAATTTAGCACTAGTGCTTCTTTTTGTTTTATTTATCGGTGGTATAGTTGTCGCTGCTTTTAGAGGCTTAAGACGTGGTGTTTGGAAATCTACTCACAACATGGTGTGTATGCTTTCTTTAGTCATCATTGCTTTCGTCACCTTAGATCCATTATGTAAATTCGTGGAGGGCTTTGATTTATCCCGTTGGGTTCATGGCTCTTTTTATATTAAACAAGTTTTAGAAGAAGGAGTGGTCCAAACCTATTGGGTACCAGTCACATCCATTAAAGAAACCGCGACAGAATTTGTCAAAGGTATCTATCTCACTTATAACGTTTCCGCTTCGACCGCTAGCGCTACTAACTTCGCTTTCGCTTTAACGGAATCCGCTATTAAGATTGTGCTATTCATCGTTGATATGATCTTGATTATGACATTAGGTAACCTTTTCAGTTTCTTGACTTGGTTCTTAGTGGCTCAACACTTAGTGCCTAAGATTGCTCGTAGCACTATTAAATTAAGATGGTTAGGCGCTATTGAAACAGCGGTAACTTTTGTTGTTATAACAGCTTTATTCTTCACCCCATTCACTTCTTTGGTTAACTCATTAAACCAATCTTATCAAAACAACAAGCCAACAAGCGAAAACCAAACCACGATTCTTTATTCGCTAAAATCTTATTCAACTGGACTGTTGATGGTAGTGGTATGACTATTGATACACGTTTGTTCAGTACTTTTACCACTGGTATCAGTGAAGATGTCTCCATTTCCTTAGTGGGTGAATTAGCTAACTTAACTAATCTCATCGCTATTGGTGCAGCGGGCATCACCTCCACAGAAGAAGGCCAAATCAATTACGACCCAATCGGTCTTATCTCTCAAGAAGTCATCGATGGTGCTTTTGAAACACTAACCAATTCTAGTTTAATTACATCTGTTTTACCTTTAGTTGCAGATATCGCTTTAAATAGTGAGATGATGGATGGCTTTATTCCAAATCGTTTAATCGATGTCAGTGATGCTGATTGGAAAAATGAAATTGGTTATGTCCAAGACATGGTGGACTGTTTATTTGAAAGTGGTGTCATGGATAAATTAATCGTGACAGAAGATGGTAAACAAAAATTCCGTGCTTTAGATGGTAATGATGTCACCTCATTTATTTCTGAAATCATCTACGATGAAAACTTTGACCAAGTGCTTAATATCTTTAAAGCCATTGATGATTCTAAAGTCTTATCTCGTGTTGTTCCAGCGGTTGCTTATTACTTTGTGACTAACGATCAAAGTGGACAAGTTGGTAAATATTTACCACTTTCATGGGAAGAACTATGTGAATTCTCCTGGGGCTTTGAATGCTATGTCTTATTTGACTTCTTCCATAAAGTCGTCACTTTAGATGATAACTTCCTAAAAGCCATCATGATTAAAACTGGTGCTTATAAAGCCGATGAACAAGATCAAACTCCAAAATTAGAGGAACTCATTTCTCAACACGTTGATGAATTCATCGAATTAGTGGTTGGTGAAATGGGCGATGATGGTAAACCAAAGAACGTTGATAAAAACGGTAGAACTATCGTCTTTAAAGATGGTAAACGTATTGAAGGTCGTAACTACTGCTTATTCGATATGCGCGCTATAGAATCGATTCTTCCAACTATCGTTGATACATTGTTTGAATTAGATTTCATGCATGATTATCAAAAAGATGTATCTGAAGAAGATTTAACTTCTTATCATGCTGCCGTTAGTAGACTTAACCAGGGTGTCCGCTTATCTAACTTTAAGAAAGAATTCGGTGCCTTATTAGATATTGTTGGTACTGTCGCTAAAGATACAGAATTATTAACTGCTTTATTCGGTGGCGGTGGTATTGAATCACTCATGACTGATAAAGAGAATTTCTTATCCATTGATGTAAAACATATTAATTACTTTAGAGAAGCTATCATTAAGATGGATAATTCCTCATTGCTTTATCATGGTTTAGTGCCAATCCTTAAATCCATGATTGGTAGTGCAGGAGTCTCTGACATCTTTAATGATATCGGTATTAGAAGTGAAGTTATTGTCTCGGCGATTAACCATGATATGAAGAAAGAAGACCA
>CACZNF010000065.1 GCA_902782395.1 uncultured Erysipelotrichaceae bacterium
AACACCACTCATATCAGCGTTAACATAACCAGCAGCTAAACCAATCAAAGTGTTATTAGTGACGGATTCGACGGTTAAGTTTTCTAAAGTGACATCGTGAAGGGAATTAGTTTGTGAAGAATAAGCTTCTCCATCCAAATTACCAACCACACCAAAGAAACCCACTACTTCGGCATCCGATTGTGTGTAGGTGATGTTGTGTGGCTTTCTGGTAAAGCTTGAATAGTCATTAGTGACTTTAATGTTATGAACGGTATAGCCATTACCATCAAACACACCAATGAATGGATGGGTTTCAGTACCAATTGGAGGCATGACATATTGTTCACCATCATCGTTAATGTCGTTAGCGAGTTCAAAATAGTATGGTCGATCATCAAATTGACCTTTATATTGGAGCCATGAAAGGTTACTTAAGTGTCTAATTTCACTGATACCATATGGGTCTTCCGCTGTACCCGTGCCATAGGCAAAGTAAGCGGCATCTGTAGTACCTGTACCATTGATATTAGTAATCTTAATGGTTGAGATAAACCACGCTACAGTAGCGATGCATGCTGCCGCTAAGGAGAAGCCAGCCATGCCAGTTAAGGCCACGATTTTATTTACTTTCTTCCCCATATTAGACCTCCATGCTCCAATCGCAAATAAAGCCAAGGCCAGCGTTTAAGAATCTATGGCCAAGGAAGAAAGCGTATAAATATTCTAAAGAATCGATATTGTAATCAATAATAATGCCAAGGTGTGTATAGCCTCTAGTGCTACCTTGGAAAAGGTTGATGCTACTAGTAAAGACTGGTTCGCCTTGATTATCAAAAGAGACAAAGCTAGCGCGTTTTTCATTAGTTAATTGGCTAGTTTGCACTGGAACATATGTTCTAGATTGAGAAACGTCATCAAGAATGAGATTACCTGTTTTGGTTTTTGTATTGCCTTGATTATCTGTTGGATCATCTTCAAATAAAACGTAATGAGTATTGATAATAGAGCTTAATGGATTGTTATCTTGTAATAAGTCCACCCATTGGATCATCAGCGGTAACTTCCACCATTGTGCCTTCAGCGTATGTTGAAAGAGCGCTATAGGTAGCAACACTTTCAGTGAAGGCTGGTTCAATTTTTGCTAAATATGTAGAATCTGTTTTAAGAGTAATTCTTTCATTAGAACCATCAACTTCAAAAAGGAACATTACTGGATGATGTGGGTCATTTAAAGAATAGGAACCCATGATGAATTCACCAGAGTCACTACCATCATGGTCATCCCATGTGATTGTGTGGTTAGCGGTTGGCTTAAAACCAAACTCACTTCCATCTTGAGTTGAACCATAGAAATCATGAACTGTAATTGCAGTAACCGCACTATCGACCTTAGCGATAGAGAAATGACCACGATCAGCATTAACGTTCTTATTTGTGGAGAACCAAGCTAGGACACTGGTAGCGGCAACACACGCAGTAAAAACACACATCAACGATGCGCTGATAATGGTTAACTTGCGTTTGGTAGTTTGTTTAAGAGCCATGTGTTACCAATCAATTTCCTTTCTTGGCAACTGGCTATCTTGATAAGACCCTATAGTTTTGCGTCACCACTTCGCAGTGGTTTTGCCTTTTTCATACGCATAATATCTTAAATTTCTAGTAAATGCAAGTGTTAAATGCACACACGAGAGCACGCATGAAAATTAAAAACACCCCATTTCATGGAGTGTTCTTGATTTTTTTGGTTTTGATTAGGCGGTTGGGATACCGTTGATGGAATAGCAATATGTTCCTGCACCAAACTCTTGAACGATGTTACCGTTTGGATAAGTGTAGGTAAATGGAGCGCCATAGAACACAATGACATCGCCAGCGCTTAAATCAACAGGAGTAACCCAATTTGGGCTTCCACCTTGCGTTTTAGCTAATCTATAAAGCAAGATTTCAGTGTTTGTTTCAGGATCAATGACTCTTAAGTTGTATAAGTCACCACTAGCGTTATGGAAATTACCAGTCACATAACTAACAGTACCAACGAAATAATATGGCGTTGAAGCGCTTTGAGAATTATATTGACTTGCTAATTGGGCAGCCTCGGTAATTGTTTTTGGATAACTGATTGTACCGGCGTGTTCTGTTGTTTCAACGTGCCAGTTACCTGCTCTAATGTATTCAGCAAGTAAGTCTCTAGCGTATCTACCGCCTGCTTGTAACCTATCAATAACTGTTAAATGGTTCCCAGCGTAGTCGCTGTTATATGTATCCGTGACGAGATAGTATGTAGCGTTATCATCGATGTTCAAACGAATGTCGTTGCCATATGATGTCCAATCACAGAAGTAGTTGCTACTGCCAGTGATATATTGGGTGTTCTTGAGACGATAGCCTTGAATAGAACACAAGACAACATCATTGTCGAATGGGAATAATTCAAGGACATCAGCGTAGATAACCATACCAGCATGTAAACCATTACCACGGCAGGAGATGTAACCACCACCGAGGATTAAGTCATATTGGCTGCCCCACTTTTCCATGCCTGCTGCTAAATATAAGTTAGCGACAGTTTGTCTTAATATTGTGGCGTCTTTCCATGTATCATTGATGCCTAATTCTTCGTAGGCATATTCATATTGGTCTTTGTATTTTTCAAATAAAGCATTAACTTCAGCGTCTTCCGCTAAGTTGGAGTATTCACCACCATATCTAGTGTCATACTCAACTGGAGTTCTGACGTCATATCTATTGTTGACCAAATCCATATCAACAGTGATTTGATAGAAGCATTGGTTATAGCCATAGCATTGGACATGGTAAACACCATAGTCATCTTGTTCGGCATAACCATCATGTGTATGGCCTTCTAAGACTAGGTCAACATAGTTGCCTGAGCTTAATGTATCATCATAATAGTCATCGGCGTCTCTAGAACCAGAACCGTGGACGGAATAGATAATGAAGTCACAGTTTTCTTCTTCTCTTAATCTTAAGGATTCCGCTTTAACGAGGTTTGTTAAGTCATTGCCTGTTAAGAAAGTAAGGCCTTGGACTTGGCTACTAGAAATAGAGCTCAAGCAGTTACCAATCGCACCGATAACACCGATCTTCACACCTTCTCTTGTAAATGTTGTAGAAGGTTCTAAGAATTCAACACGTTCGTAATTGCTTTGATAAACAACGTTAATACCTAAGGTTGGGAAATTAGCGAGTTCACTATTATCGATAATGCCTTGTCTACCCCAGTCAAATTCGTGGTTACCAACAGTCATGGAAACGAAATCCATTTGATTCATCCATTCGGTAACTAAATGACCTTCGGTTAAGTTGCTTTCAACAGAACCTTGCCACATATCACCTTGAGAGATGAAAATGGAGTTCTTGTTCGCGGATAACTCTTTTAAGAGAGTTGTGGTTTTAGCGATGCCAATACCTTTTCCTTGAGTATCCTTAACGTTACCATGGGTATCATTAAAGGCGAAGATATCTAGAGACACTTCTTTTGGAGTCTCATGACCTGAAGAACTACTACTGGAAGAGCTAGAGGATGACGAAGTGTCTATTGAACTAGTGGATGTAGAACTTGATGAAGTTGAAGAACTAGAGGAAGAACTACTAGAACTCGATGATGAGCTACTACTGCTAGATGAACTGCTGCTGGAAGAAGTACTGCTGGATGAGTTACTACTTGAAGAAGCACTACTTGAACTAGAGGAGCTGCTACTTGTGGATGCACTAGTAGAGGAAGAACTTGAAGATTCAACGCTACTAGTAGTTGTTAGGATAGATGTTGAGCTAGTTTCCTTGCTTTCAATAGAAGAAACACTACTTTCATTTGATGAAGTGGATTCTATTTTGCTTGTATTATTACCACCGATGGTGAACTCACAAGCGGTGATTGTTAAGGCAAGGAGACTAAAAGTGCTCAATAGGAAGTGTCTTTTTTTCATACTATTTGCCTCAATTTGGTTGTATTTTATCATTTTTGCTTTTTATTGACAATAAAACCCGATTTTGCCAAATAAAAACAGTTCAGATAAAAATCCGAACTGCGATTGACCAATGGTCGGAAAGATGGGATTCGAACCCACGACCTCTCGCTCCCGAAGCGAGCGCACTACCAAGCTGTGCTACTTCCCGGATTAGAAGTCGAATAGTGATAATTGATCGCTATCGTTCAAGTCATCTAAAACACCCATATCACTTAAATCTTGGACGTTTGTGGATGTGAGTTTTGTTCTTCTAAGTAAATCTTCCTTGGAGAAGAATTCACCTTTCTTTCTCTCTTCCACGACTGTGATGGCGTTGTTTTCACCTAAACCATCAATGGTAATAAACGGTGGAATAAGAGCTTTGTTTTCATAGTCCACGACGAAGTTAGAAGCATCACTTCTGTATAAGTCGATGTTTTCAAATTTATAACCTCTTTGGACCATTTCAAGAGCGTTGATTAAGGTCTTTAATTGTTCTTGTTCTTTTGGCGAAAGTTTGACATTAGAAATGCGTTGTTGAGTACGTAATTCCTCAATTTTACTAATGATAGCATCCTTTCCTTTAATCATGGTCTTGATGTCATATTGCTTACTTCTAACAGAGAAGAAGGTCGCATAGAACTCTAAAGGATAGTAGATTTTGAAGTAACCTACTCTAACCGCCATGGTGACGTAAGCAACAGCGTGACCTTTAGGGAACATGTACTTAATCTTTTTACATGATTCGATATACCATTCAGGGACATTATTAGCCTTCATGATTTCTTCATATTGCTCTTTCAAGCCACGGCCTTTACGAACGTCTTCCATGATCATAAAGGAAATGTTACTTGGAATATTTTTACTGATGAGGTAAGTCATAATATCGTCACGACATCCGATAACTTCTTGTAATGTCGCGGTACCCGCTTTGACGAGATCATCGGAGTTGCCCTGCCAAACACCAGTACCATGGGTTAAGCCAGAAATAATAACTAAATCGGAGAATGTCTTTGGATTTGTTTCTTCCAAAACGCCTCTAACGAATTCAGTACCGAATTCAGGAAGCAATAAAGCACCAGTCTTCGCGTTAGTGTAGTCATGTTCCATACCTAAAGCTTCCGCGCTAGAGAATAAGGAAAGAACTTTTTTATCGTTCATTGGGATGTCTTGAAGTTTAACACCAGTTAAGTCAGACATCATTTTTAACGCCATTGGGTCAACGTGACCTAAAAGGTCAAGTTTAAGAATTGTATCGTGGATGGAATGGAAATCGAAGTGTGTTGTCTTCCAGTTACTATCCATATCATCAGCAGGATATTGCACTGGTGTAAAATCATAGACTTCGTATTCAGTAGGAACAACAACGATACCACCTGGGTGCTGACCAGTTGTACGTTTGACATCAACACAGCCTGAGGCTAAATAGTGAATTTTGGCTTTTGGATAAGAATCAACGTCTAAGCCTTTTCTTTCAATAAAGCCACGAGCAAAACCGAAAGCCGTCTTTTCCGCAACTGTTTCAATAGTACCAGCACGGAAAACATTGTTTTCACCTAATAATACTTTTGTGTAATCATGGGCTTTAGCTTGATAGTCACCAGGGAAGTTAAGGTCAATATCAGGCGTCTTTTCAGCATTGAAGCCTAAGAATGTTTCGAATGGAATATCTTGTCCATCGTGCACCATTGGTTCACCACATATTGGGCAAACCTTATCTGGTAAA
>CACZNF010000066.1 GCA_902782395.1 uncultured Erysipelotrichaceae bacterium
ATTAGGAATCATGTTTTTGTTCGTGGTGATATTGATATTCTCTAGGGCTAATTGGGCTTCTTTACCGTTAATACCATAGGTATCTAAAACATTAACTAAGAATAAGTGGTTATCAGTACCTGATACTTTAGCCCCTAATTCTTGGAGTTTATCCGCACATGCTTTAGTGTTGATCATCACTTGCTTAGCGTACACTTTAAATTCATCACTCATTGCTTCTTTAAAGCAAACTGCTTTCGCAGCGATGATATGTTCTAGTGGTCCACCTTGATAATATGGGAAGATAGCGGAATTAATGCGTTTAATAAGTTCTTCATTATTGGTGAGAATAATACCCCCTCTAGGACCTCTTAATGTCTTATGAGTGGTGGAAGTGACGACATCAGCATATGGCACTGGATTAGGATGAAGTCCTGCGGCAATTAAACCAGCGATATGCGCCATATCGACCATAAAGTAAGCACCAACTTTATCAGCGATTTCTTTAAATCTTTTGAAATCAATAGTGTATGGATAAGCGGAATAACCCGCTAAGATGAGGTTTGGTTTCTCTTCTAAAGTAATCTTTTCAATGACCACCGTCATTAAGGACTAAAGAAAGAATCTTACCACCATCAGGAAGTAACGCTCTATAAGCAGCAGCGTTAGCTTGTGAGCCACTATGTGGTTGAACA
Source organism: uncultured Erysipelotrichaceae bacterium (assembly GCA_902782395.1). Next base: position 675 of record CACZNF010000066.1, read on the forward strand.
TTCGCATATTTACTACCAAATAATTTGCATACTCTTTCAATAGCGAGGTTTTCAATCTCATCAACAACTTCACAGCCCCCATAATATCTATGACCAGGGAAACCTTCTGCATATTTATTAGTGAGTATTGAACCACATAATTCACGCACTTCCTTACTCGCATAGTTTTCACTAGCGATAAGTTCAATGCCTCTATTTTGTCTTTCTTGTTCTAGCAAGACTAGTCTATTAATTTCTTTATCCATACCTATACATTTCCTTTGACCATATCTTATCAAAAAATATAAAGAAAAGAACTCTCTTTTAGAAAGTTCTTATTCTATTTAAGAATTAAATCTTATTTTTCCTTTTCTTCAAGGATTTCTTGACGGCGAACTTTGCAGAGTTTTGCTAATTCGCTAAGAGCTTTACGAGCACGGCCAGCGGCGGCTTTGTTGCCTTTTTCAACGAATTTTTCGTTTTCAGCGACGAATGCTTCGTATGCTGCTTTAATTTGTTCTAAAGTTGACATTATAGTAATTATGTTTTCCCTTTCTAACTTTTACTTTATAGAAATCTAAGAAAAATGTGAATTATTTTTGTTAAAAATTGATATTTGCTTTCTTTAAGAAGGCTTTTGTTCTTTCTTCTTTAGGATGATTGAAGAACTCTTTACTATCTCCACTTTCAACAATATATCCTTCATCCATAAATATCACCTTATTAGCGACATTCTTCGCAAAGTTCATTTCATGAGTGACCACAATCATGGTTCTACCTTCATTAGCGAGTTTCTTCATAACTTCTAAGACTTCATTAACCATTTCTGGGTCTAATGCACTAGTGGGTTCATCAAATAAAATAATCTCAGGATCTAAACACAACGCACGTGCAATAGCGACACGTTGCTTTTGTCCACCAGAAAGGGCACGTGGACGATAATTCATTCGATCTTGCATATTTACTTTAGTTAACTCTTTAATTGCTCTCTCTTTGGCTTCTTCGTGATTGCGTTTTAGGACTCTAGTCTGCGCGATAGTGCAGTTTCTTAAAGAATCCATATTGTTAAAGAGATTAAAACTTTGGAAAACCATCGTCATCTTACTACGCATGGTGTTTCTTTGTTTTTCATTAATCGCCATTGAAGGATGTTCATTAATGAAAGCTTCATAAGCATCTTTATTAAAGAACTGCTCTTTTCTTGGTCTTTCATTAAGTACCTTTTTATAAATCTTTTTGCATTCTCTGACTTGTTTACGGTTTTCTTTATTTTTAAAGCCCTCAATAATCTTATTCTGATAAATGGCTAAATTATCTTCCGCTTCGACGAGTCTAATATCATATTGATCTAAGGCTTCATGGTACTTAGTGTAGTCCACGAAATCATCCTTACATTTATCAATATTAAAATATGGTTCACCTTTAAAGGATAATAATCCTCTCGTAGGTTCCTCTAATAAGTTTAAACATCTTAAAAATGTAGATTTACCAGAACCACTTGGTCCAATAATAGCGATAACATCGCCTTTATTAACAGTTAGGCTAATATCTTTAAGGACTCTATTTGCCTCAAAGAATTTCGCTAAGTTTTTAACTTCTAAAACTACTTCACTCATGCAAATAATCCTCTTTTAAATCTCGCAAATGGATTAAGAGATATCTTCTTACCATCTAATTTCTTTTCAATTAGTTTTAAAATACCCGCGGCTAATAAAGTTAACACTAAATAGATTAAGGCTAAGATTAAGTAACCTTCTAAGAAAGCATATGAAGCACTAGAAATGACCTTCATACGATAATAGAGTTCAGTAGTGGCGATAACGTTTAAAACAGAAGAGTCTTTAATATTAACGATTAATTCGTTACCAATCGTTGGTAAGGAATTTCTAATTGCTTGAGGTAAAACAATAAAGAATGATGTTTCCGCATTGTTCATGCCTAAGGATCTAGCGCCTTCCACTTGACCCATATCCACACCGTTAAGACCAGATTGGACAATTTCCGCCATATAGGCAGCGGTATTAAAGGTAATAACAATTAAACCAGCGAAAAACCAACCATTAAAGACATTACTAATCATCCCTGGAAATCTAATATTGTCCCAGTTCAGTCCTAAAGCGGCACAGCCATATTTAAAGATTAAGGCTTGAACCATCATCGGTGTGCCTCTTAACACTACTGAATAGATATTACATAACCACTTAACAATATTAAGGCTTACTCTTTTAAAGACATTCATTGTTGGTCTAGTTTTAATGTTTTTGCCATACGCAATAAACACCCCTAAAAATAGACCCACAACAGTGCCAAATACTGAAAGTATAATCGTGGAGATAATGCCAGATATTAATAGTTCTTGGTTATTAACGAATATGTCACCAATCTTTGCAAAATCAATCATGATTATTAACCATTACTTCTTTTAGAGGCTTCACCCATCATTGTGCTTCTTTCATCTTGACTTAATCTTTTTAAAGAAGCGTTTAAATCATTAAGTAATTCTGTGTTACCTTTCTTAAGACCAATATTAACGGATAAACCTTCTAAATCACCTTCATTTAAGAAAGAATAATCACAATATAAAACGCCTAAACCCTCTAAAGAGGCCATCGCTTCCACAACTGGAAGTTCTGCGGGCATAGCAAACGAGATACCACGTTGGACATCTAGGGCCGCTAATGGATATGTTTGTTGCGCGGCACTATGTTTAATATTGAAACCTTCTTGGCTCACAAAATAATCTTCAATGATATCGTCACCGACAACATTAGCCTGACAAACTAGTGATTGTCCTCTAAATAATTCTTTTAATCCCTCATAGTTAAGAGGATTATCTTTAGAATTACCTTCTGGAATATTGCTTTCCTTAATTAAGAAAGCTAAATCACTCTTTAAATATGGTTCAGTAAAATCAATGGTTTTTCTTCTTTCAGCAGTGGAACTCATACCCGCTAAAACCATATTAATAGAGCCACTATTTAAAGAAGGAATAAGATCATCCCATTCAATTCTTTTAATAACGACATCTCTACCTAGATCTTTAGATAAGTATCTAGCGACAGCGATATCATAGCCATCGGCAAATTCATTAGTGCCATCAATTGGTAATGTCCATTCATTTTCCTTATTTTCTGTCCAGTTAAAAGGTTGATAGGCACATTCCATACCAATCACTAATTTGGAATTATCCACTTGATTAGAATTACCACACGCGGATAAAGATAATGATGATAAAAGCGTTAATAACGCGAATAAATTGTTTCGTCTCATTGATGAAACCCCTTTCCTAAAAAATAAGATTGCATTCTATCGATGCAATCTCATGAACATTCAGGATTTCATCAATAGCTCCTCTACAATAATTCATTGTAGGAGTGTATAAGATGTTCTCTTATACCCCAACTCACTTAAGTGACCCTAAGTGGTTTCGGCGGTATTTCCTTTCATAAGCGTCATCGACTACCGTCTCGACTTACTACTGATAAAGACCGCGCCTCTATCAATCTATGCGTCTATCATATAGTAATTTTGAATTAAGTCAATAGAGATACTTTTTTATTTTGTTTAGCAGATATACCTATACAAATCCGTCTAATTGGTAGAAAAGATACTCGACCAAACATTGAAAGGATGAGAAATGGTCAGTATAATCTAAAAGGAAGGCGGACATAATATATGCGCACAAAATACGAATTTAACAAATTTCCTGTTGCTGCTACTACGTTAACAATTATTGGTTTAGTTTTAGCGGTTTTAGCAACATCCCTCTCTATCATGGTCAATGATAATGGCTTCAATGATACTTATCACTTAGGTGGTTTAGCTGTTATCGAAGTAGTGGCCGCAGTTTTATTCTTAGCGGGTCTTACAACTGGTAAAGGTGCTTTAGTCAAAGTTATTTCTATTATCATTACTGTTGGTTTAGTCGTCACATCATTCGTTTTAGCGATTGTGAAATTAACCAATCATGATGTTCTTTACTTCTCTATTACATTAATGATGCTAATTGCTTCTGTTTTAGAACTCATTTATTTCTTAAGTGTTAAAGAAAACGGTAGAATCGGTAAGTTATATTTAGTTACTAGCATTACATTCTGTTGCTTAGTCGCCTTATATGGCATTATCTACACAACTATGGATCTTGCGGATTTCGTGCAATATAACTATCCAGTCCATATTGATAACTACTTATTATTATTTGGTTTAGCCGCGATTGCCGCTTTACCATTTGTCTCCTATAACTCATTATCCGCGGAACAAACTCCAGAAGCGTAATTAAATAATTAGAATTAAAAAAAGCGATTGTCTTGATGGCAATCGTTTTTTATTGAAAGCATATCTATTCTTGTTAAATGAATATGTGTATATAATGAAATCAAGAAACAAAGAATTGGAGATTAAACATAATGAAATTTTTAAGATGTAAAGTATGTGGCAAGATTGTTGCCTTAGTAAATGATTGTTCAAGTTGCCCCACAAAATGCTGTGGTGAACCAATGGAAGAAATCCCAGTTAACACCCAAGATGGCGCTCATGAAAAACATTTACCAGTCTATGAAGTAGTGGACAACATTGTGAAAGTTAAAGTTGGCTCAGTAGAACACCCAATGTTAGAAGCCCATTACATTCAATGGATTGCTCTA
>CACZNF010000067.1 GCA_902782395.1 uncultured Erysipelotrichaceae bacterium
GACTGAACTTGTTTCTTTCTTATCATTAAGAGACTTAGCCAAACTAAGAAATATTCCTAATGCCGTTGCTGCACTTTTGCAAATGATATTAGGCGTCATCTTGATGATTATCGATGTTGAATTACCAACCGTATGTGTTGTTTGGGGTATATGCAATATCGTTTTCTTAGTTACTAAGGTAGTCGATGCTGGTCTAAACCTAATTCATCAACCGTTCTTAAATATCATTACCATTATCCTTTGCATTATTGAGACTATTTTCTCAATTTTCTTAATTGCTAACAGTAGCAACATACAAGTCTTGAATCATCATATCGTCTTTATCGGTATCGCTCTCCTCGTAAGAGCGTTCATTCTTGTTATTGAATTTGTCATTCACCGCTACCAAAAGCTTTAATCATTATGTCTAAAAATAAACAAGTAAAACAAACAATCTATTTTCACGATGAACTAAATGACGATTTCGCTGATAACGGCATTAAAGCCGTAAAAATCAAAGACGATTATCGCTATATCAATAAATCTTGGTTATTTAGATTTAATAGCTTCTGGCTAAGATATTTCTTTGCTATTCCTGTTTTAACAATCTTGATGCTTTTTATGTATCGTCCAAAGATTAAAAACAAGCAGGTTTTAAAACAGCTTAAGAAAAAAGGCTATTACATCTATAGCAATCACGTTATTCCTTTGGATCCAATTATTATTCCAGTGAAGAGTAATCCAGGCAAAGCTTGTGTCATTATTTCCAGCGCGGATACTTTCTCTATTCACCCAATCGTTACTTGGTTAGTTAAACACTTCTTAGCCATACCAGTTCCTAACGATAAAAGCATGTTCCAAAACTATGTCGATGCTTTATCTTGGCATATAAATAAGCGCCACCGTGTATTAATATTCCCAGAAGCACACATCTGGCCGTGGTATAACAAAATCCGTAAATTTAAAGCCGGTTCATTCCGTTATCCCGTTAATGATGAAGCTCCAATAGTTACCTACACTACGACATTTAAAAAGAGAAAAGGTAATCGAAAACCAAAACCAATTATTTATATTGATGGTCCGTTCTATCCAGATATGTCATTACCATATCGCGAAAGAGTGGATGACCTCGCTAATAGAGCGTATGAAGCAATGAAATACCGCTCCGAATCAGTAGAAAACTACGAATACATTCATTATGAAAAGAAAGAGGACTAAATCCTCTTTTATTTCTTGTTTTTCTTTTCTTGTGAACGCTTATCATTGATTTCCTTCATCTCAGGTTCATCAATGATTTTCTTACCGTTTTTATTAGCCCAGTCCACACAGCCATTAAGGACTAACTTTAAGAATGGACGTGGTACTTTAACAAGCATCTTAAGCGCAGCATCGGTAAACTTCACATCAGTATTAAGTCTATCCGCAGCGTATCTCACAGAAGAGATATCCACTTCTCTATTTGGAATAGCGATATGATCTGGTTTTTTAAATCCAGAACACCAGAAGTACTTACTATCTCTATAACCCCAGTTAGTAGGAAGTGGGCAATAATTACCACGTGTCGCCCCATTTACTATGGAATTATAGTATTTCTCTTTAATTAAGATGTGATCGATTTTAAGAATGAAATGGGCACCAAACTTAGAAGTAATGCCATTGAAATTGTGATAGTTGAAGCCTTCATAATCCTCTAAAACTGGATCATCTTGGGCGTTGTCTAAATCACTGACCCATGAACATTCAAAAACTTGTAAAGCTTCATCAAGAATCTTTGGATATTTTTCATTAGGATGCTCTTCTTGAGATAAACCATCCACTGGAGTGAATCTAAAGTTCTTCATCTTTTCTTCTGGGGTATCACCTGGGAAACCACAGTCAACGTGTTGCGAGAAGTTCTTCTTAGAGTATGGTAAGAAGTTAATTGTGCACTTCTTATGTCTTAATAATCCTTTCGCGGTATTAGATGTATTACGGCATTCTAATACCATCGCATAGAAACCTTTACCAGCAATGTAATAAGGGAAGATTAAGGAATACGCTCCATAGGATGTCAAAGAGCCATCTTCATTTAACGTGCCTATTAAAGTCAAAGGCATTGGGAAAAAACTTGAAGACTGATAAAAATTATCAGTGATGCGAACATCTTTGAAATTGTTATTCATATATGTAACCTCGTCACTATTATAGCCCTTTTTATAAATAAAAGGTTGACAAAAAGGTGTCTAGGATTTACTTTGCTATTGTGTGAAAGCGTTAAAAATAATGACGCAGAAAGATAGGAAAATATGGAACAATCTCAACAATCTACGTTTAAGTTGAATTACAAACGTACTTTTATTATCGGTTTCGCTTTTTTTGGAATTTTGCTTTTATGGCAAGTTTATGACTTATGGTGCCCAACATTCTTAAGCGAAATGTTCGCTAAAGCATTTTATCCAGAATACGAGGGACTTCGTCAAATCAATACTCCTGAAGCGATTAAACAATGTGGTGACATTATTAAGAAAGTCCAATATCCTGTTGGTATTATGATGGCAATTGATAATATTGCCGCTCTAATTCTCATGCCAGTGTTTGGTCATTTATCAGATAAGACCCACACTAAAATCGGTAAGCGTATGCCTTATATTTTAATTGGTACATTCGTTTGTGCTATCGCTTTCCCATTCATCCCAGTGTTATTCCATTTCAATCAATTAGCAGGTGTCATCATCATGATGGCGGTCGTTGTTTTGTTCGCGATGATGTATCGTAACCCTGCGGTTGCTTTAATGCCAGATATTACTCCAAAGCCATTACGCAGTAAGGCTAATGGTATCATCAATATCATGGGCTACATCGGTGGCGCTTTCGCCACTGTCGTTGGTTTAGTATTCGTTTTAAGTGAATATTTAGGAACTGCAGTCGCCAAAGAGACTAATGTTGATAAAGGATGGGTTGCAGGTTTATATAAACCACACACCTGGGCTTATAACAACATTTGGGCGGTTATGGGACCATTCCTTGTGGCTTCAGTTTTAATGCTAGTCTCTGCGGTTGTCTTATTCATCCTTGTTAAAGAAAACAAGATCAGAGATGAGATGAAAGACGAATTAGCAAGAGGCGAAGCTGCTAGCGAAACCGCTGATAAGGTTGATGATGATAAGCCATTAAGTAGAGCAAATAAAATCATGTTATTCCTTATCTTAGGCGCAGAATTCTTCTGGTTTATGGCGGATAATGGTATCTCCACATTCCTTAATAACTATGTTATTTATGGTACACATTCTGAAAGTACCAGCACGATGATCTTAACCATCTTAGGTGGTGTTGGCAGCGTGATTGGCTTTGCAGTTGGTGGTATCATCGCTAGTAAGATTGGCCGTAAATGGACATTATTTGGTGGCTTAGGTTTATCTTTATTAAGTTATTTCGTTTGGGCTTTATTAACATTTGTGATTGGTTTACCAAATGGTTCCATTCCTGCTTGGTTATATATCATTTGGTTAATCAAAGGCTTTGGTATGTCATTAGTCCACGTTAATTCCTTCCCAATGGTCGTTGAACTTTGTAATAGCAAGAAGATTGGTAGATTCACCGGCTACTACTACGCAGCGAGTATGGCCGCTCAAACAATTACTCCAATCGCCTTAGGTTCATTATTATTCATTGATGGCTTTGACTGGAGATTCTTACCAGTGTATGCTGGTGTCTGTATTGTTGTTTCCTTAGTGGTTTTCTTCTTTGTGAAGAACGTTAAGTCCACCAAGACAACATTCGCAAAAGGCTTAGAAGCTTTAGGGGAAGCAGAAGAATAATAAATTAATATGAAACCATTATGTATCGCTCATCGTGGTAAGCACGATAAATACTTTGAGAATACTTTAAACGCTTTTAAAGAAGCGGCTAAAGGTGAGTTCTATGGTATCGAAACTGATATCCATCTAACTAAAGATAACTATTGGGTAATTCACCATGACCCAGATTTCTTAAGCAATGGTCAAAAATACGTCATTAGTGAGCTCACAAAAGACGAAGTGATTAAATTACCATTAGATAACGATCAAGGTGATAAAGAGGCCTATATTCCTCTATTTGAGGACTATTTAAAGATTTGTAAGGAAAGTGGTAAACGTCCAATCATTGAATTCAAGCCACAAAACCCAAAAGGTAAATACCTTAAACAAATCGTTAAATATATCGATAAAGAGATGGGCATGGAAAACGTTACCTTTATCGCGTTCTATCCTTGGCCACTTATTAAGCTAAGACTTAAATACCATAAGAAAGTTCATCTTCAACAGTTATTAGAAGAAGGCCATTATAAAACTCTTTATAAATGGGCAAAGTTCTTCAAAATGGATATCGATATCGAAGATAAGTTATTAACTCAAGAACTCGTAGATATATTCCATAAAAAGAATCTTAAAGTTAATGTTTGGACTGTTGATGAAGAAAAGAATTTAAGAAAATTAGAAGACATGGGTGTTGATTACATCACCACGAACGTCTTTCAACAAAAAGATTAAGGCTGACACAAGTCAGTCTTTTTTAATTCTATTAATGGTATACTTAATAATAAATAAGGGAGCCGCTTAATGAAAAAATTAGCAGTCTTTAGTTTTATTCCTTTTCTTGTTTTCACTATGACCGCCTGTCAAGGTGGAGAAAGAGCGTATAAATATGAAGCATATAAGAAAATGCTTTCAAAACGTGATTTCAATCCAAAAGAGACTAAAGTCCATGTCGATGTCGACTTAGATGGGGATAAATCTGCCTATGATTTAACTTATGACGATGTCAGTGGGAGATGGATTGGTACAGTAATTGAGGAATTCG
>CACZNF010000068.1 GCA_902782395.1 uncultured Erysipelotrichaceae bacterium
GAATTAATCAATATGGACGCTAGAGAGACAGTCACTATTCTCCAATACGTTATTCCATCCCGTGGTTTATTAGGCTTTATGACCAATTTCATGACCTTAACCAAAGGTTATGGCATTATCTCTCATACTTATAAAGAATATCGCCCAGCGAGTACATTAAACTTAGGCGAAAGACAAATCGGTGTCTTAGTGGCCACTGAGACTGGCCAAGCCACTCCATACGCGATTGAACACGTGGAAGAAAGAGGCACAATGTTCATTGAACCAGGCGTGATGGTTTATGAAGGTATGATTATTGGTGAAAACCGTTACGATATCGACTTAGCGGTTAACTGTGTTCTTAAAAAGAACTTAACTAACGTGAGAAGCGCAACTAAAGATACGACTGTTGTCTTAAAGACACCACGTAAGATGTCCTTAGAAGCTTGCTTAGACTATATTAATAGTGATGAGCTTGTGGAAATCACACCATCCACATATAGAATGAGAAAGAAGATCCTCAACACTGCCGAACGTAAGAAATACGATTCTCATGTGAGAAGAGGAGAAATCTAAAAAAGAAAAGCGCCAAATGCGCTTTTTTTATGCTTGTTTATCTTCGTTATTAAATAAGTGCTTGATATTAACATATGGACCAAACAAGGTCACAACGTCATCCTTTTCGATAATCATATCCTTATCAACGAAGAGATATTCATTATTTCTTTTAATAATAATGATTTGAATTGAGTAGCGGTCTGTAAGGTGACTATCTTTCATCTTAATACCTTCAAGTTCTTTAGGAACTTCATGAACAGTTACTTCCATTAAGGTATTAGCCCCATAGTTATTAATTAATTGGATTTCATTAGTGTTATCAATAACAATTGCGTCACTCTTTTTCTTTTCCCCAGCGACAGAATTGATAAAGCAATCACGGATATCATTAATATGACCATACGCCACGATGACATCGCCTTTAGCGAGCATTGTGTCCTTACTAATAAGCACTCTTCGATTACCTCTTTTAAGAGATAAGAGAATAAGTCTTTTCTAATATCTTTTGGAATCTCTTGTTAACAGGTGGAATTTTAAGTATTAAAACTAAAAGGAATACACCAAGAGAAATATAGAATACGATGAAATACCATTCAGTAAAGGTTCTAGCTGGTCGATCTGCATTAAGTGATTCACCAATAGAAATTAACACGTTAATGATTAAGCCCATAATCACAACAGAGAAAATGTGGCCTGTATACATACAGACAATCGCGATTCTTCTACGGCGTGTATCATTTGTAATAAGTTCACTTTCTTGTGTGGTAAAACCAGCGCCTGTAAATAATGAGGCGACTTGGAATCTAATCTTATTAGTAGCTAATCCTGTAAGCTTAAAGGCCACAGAAAAGAATTCAATCATAATAAGATAGATTGCTGTGACCGCTAAGATGAGAGAAATAGCTAACCAAAAGTTCATATCTATATTCTACCTATTTATTTTCAAATAATGTACCAAACTCTTTTGGTGTTGGTGCGGTAAATTTCATTAACTTACCGGTAAATGGGTGAATAAAGTCTAATTCATAAGCATGTAAACCTAATCTTTTAATTGGATTAGCGGGTTCACCATACTTATCATCACCAATGATATGATGGCCTCTTTCGCCAAGGTGAACACGAATCTGATTTTTTCTACCTGTATCGATGTTGACATCCAAAAGAGAGTACACGCCATTGGTTTTCATCACTTTGTAGTGGGTAATAGCGAGTTGTCCATCTCCTGGTTTTTTAGAGGAATACATGAGGTTTTGACTATTCTTTTTTAAGTAAGATTTGATCGTGTCACTATTCTTTTCCATGACACCTTCCACAATCGCATAATAACCACGTTTTTTCACAATGTCGTTCCACTTTTCTTGTAAAGCCTGTTGGATCTTCACGTTTTTAGCAATCATAAAAACACCAGAAGTATCTTCGTCTAATCTATGGACCACAAAAACACGGTTATGCTTATCTTTTTGTTGCACATAGTCGCTTAGCATACGATATGCAGTGGAAGATTTTTCATTATCAGAGGCCACTGAAAGTAGACCACTTGGTTTATTAATTACGATGATGTCGTCATCTTCATAGATGATTGGTAATTTGCTTCTCGTTTTCTTTTTGATTGGAGAATTAGAAATAATAATTGTATCTTCCGGATATAATTTGAAATTAAATTGGCTAACAGGCGCTCCATCAATAGAAACACGATGTGAACTTAATAGTGATTTCACAGAGTTTCTTGATTGGTTTTTAAATGTCTCTAAAAGGAACTCTAAAAGTTCACATTCTTTTGTGACTTTGTATTCCTTGATATTGTTGTAGTTTTTCTTAATAGGCGCTTTTTCACGCGCTTTATTTCTATTGCCTGGTTTCTTCATACCTACATTATATACGCGTGTAACAAAAAAGGCACCTAATTAAGGCGCCTTTACAAGTTATTCGGTTTAATTATTTGCCATCGCCTTCGTAACGGGTAACTTCTTTACCACGTAAGAAGGTGGCAATGATGCCTGGGCCACATGTTGTACCAACAATTGGTCCAATTGGAATAATTTCACATTTAACTTTAAGTTCTTCTTCGATTCTGTGTTTGAGAAGTAATGCACGATCCATGCAGTCACCTTGACCAACATAGATAGCATCAGTATCTTCTGTCATATCTTCTTTAGCATGTTCGAAGATAGCGTTTAATGAAGCCTTTGTGCCTTTAACTTTTTCAATTGTTAAGTTATTACCTTCTCTATCAGAGATAAAGATTGGTTTAACACCGATGATGTTGCCAAAGAAAGCAGCAGTACCTTTAATACGACCAGCGGTCTTTAAATAAGTTAAGGTATCAACGGTAGCGTAGAATTGATAGAAATAACGTCTTTCTAAAGCCCATTTTTCTAATTCTTCAATTGATAAACCTTCTTGTTGCTTTTTAGCAGCGTCCATAGCGAATAAGCCTAAAGCGAAGCTAGATGTTAATGTTTCAACACCAATCATCTTTCATAGAACCTGTTAATTTGCATGAACACGCAAAATAGATGACATCTATGCCCTTTTCAAAGTATGGACGAACTTTGCTAAGAACTTCTTCTAAAGAAACTTGAGTTGTTTTAACTTTCTTTCCTTGTTTGAGCCAACCATAGAATTCTTCACAAGAGTAATCTTTCCAGTCAATGTCAGCGCGGTATTCAACACCATCGACGACTAAGCCGAAATAGAAGTATTCGAGGTTGTTTTGTTTTCTAAGCTCTGGGGTTAAATCAGAACTTGAGTCGGTAAAAATTTGATATTTAGCCATAATCTCCCTCCCGATACCGCTATTTTTACAAATAAAAAAGGTAATGACTAGTATTAAGTGATTACCTCATAATTACAAATAGTTTACAGTTGTAACATTTGCTTTTAAGCGCCATCGATGTTGGTGTCACAAATATTCCTGTGGCTATCTCTTTTTCTTTCATGTTCGCGTTCACGAAGCATGTCAATGTCTTCTCCAGTGAAATATCTGCTTCTTCTTTTGCGTCTTCTTGGTCTATATTCATCCATATTACAAACGTTGCTCCACAAAGTCTTGGTATTCTTTGACTTCTTCCAGTGTTTTAAACTTTGTCATAAAGAATCTATCACCCATCGCTCCACTTAAAACGTACGGATAATACCCATAAGCGGATAAGCAATCATGATATTTATTAAGCACTTCTTGATCGTTATGAAGATATGTCACATTGTTTCTTCTAGAACCACATGCGGCATAGTATTTTTCCATTGTTAAATCTTGTCTATTTTCGTTAAACGCCATGACATCCGCCCAAATCTTATAACAGTTAACTGATTGCGAGAAGTTAATGAGGTCAGGTGTATATCCACCAGCAGGACGCATATTAGTTTCAAGAGCGACAATGTCGCCAATTTCACCAACATTTTTAGCAGGACTTTTTAACCTAAAAAACTCTAAATGGAAGAATCTTTTCTTCACGCCAAAAGCTTTGATAACTTTTTGACCAATTTCTTTAAGATCTTCAGGTACTTCTTGTAATGTGTAATAGAACAAATCCTTGCCTTCCTTTACCACATCAGCAACTGATGGAGGGAAGAAGTTAGAGGCACAAAAGACGACACGGCTATCATTATCCGCTATACCGTCAAAGGAAATAATATCGCCATCTAAGAATTGTTCACAAATATATGTAATCCAAGATTCTTTAGTGTTGAAGAAGTTATCAACATCTCTTTCATCTTTAATCTTATAGTCGCCTGCGGCACCTACTCCGATGTCTGGTTTAATAAATACAGGATAACCTACCTTATCAATAAACGCCATTAATGATTCTCTATCACTAACAAGGATATAATCCGCTACTCTTGCACCGGCTTCCTTATAGTGTTTTTTCATTAATGATTTGTGCTGCCAGTATTGTAGTTCTTCTGGTCTAACGCCATTTGGGATATTAAAGATTTTTCTTAGTTCTGCATCTCTTGCTAACCAGAACTCATTGTTACTTTCTAAATAATCAATTTGTCCATACTTATTAGCGAAGTATTCGACCGCTCTTTTTTCGTTTTCAAAGTAGTCCATGTCGTTGCAGCAATAATATTCATCTAAAGCATTTTTAAGTTCTTCTCTTAAGTTATCGTATGGACAATCCCCAATGCCTAAAACACGGAAGCCATTTTGTTTTAAAGCTTCCGCAAATCTGTAATAGGTTTCCGGGAAATGTGGTGATATTAAGATGAAGTTTTGCATAATTAACGCTTAAATATTTTGTTTATTGTTCTGTTTAATGGATTTAGTCTTGGATAAATCTTCAAATAAACTTCCTTGTAAATACGGTTGTATTCTTTGTGGTTGTCCATGTTTGGCTTAAAGACGTGTGAAACGTTTGTCATATGTTCACATGCTTCATGTACGTCTTTAAATTCACCAACTGCAGTAAATGTCGCAATTGCCGCACCTAAAGATGTGGATTCAATTGTTTGTACTCTGGCAATCTCTAAACCAAAGATATCCGCGGTGATTTGACAGATTTCATCTGATAGAGATCCACCACCAGAGATTCTTAATGATTTAACTTTATGTTTTTGAGATTTTTCAATGCTTTCCAAGCCTTCGCGTAAGGCAAATGCGATACCTTCCACGATAGCGCGATAAATGTGTTTACGTGTATGAACACTTGAGAAACCTAATAAAGCACCTTTGGCTAAAGGTCTAGCAAGACCTGGACCCCAATATGGTTGCATGATTAAACCATCTGAACCAACATTAACATCGTTAAGCCATTCATCAAGGATAGCTTCAATTGGGACTTCTTTTTCTTTGGCTTCTTTTTCAAGTTCTAATGCAAATTCACTAGCGAACCATCTGAGCATCCAATACCCACGATAAATCTGTACGTCCATGTTGTATAAGCCTGGGACCGCAGCAGCGTACGCAGGTAAGAATGGTTCTGGTTCATGGTATTTTGGGTTACTAACTTCAATTGTGCACGCTGTGCCATATGAAAGCGCGCCAATGTCAGGTGTAAGACAACCTAAGCCGATTGTTTCACAACCTTTATCACTGCCAGTGGCAATTAATCTAATGCCTTTTGGTAATCCACACTCTTTAGCGATTTCATCGGATAATCGACCGATAACGTCACCTGGTTTCACAACGCGTGGAAGCATGCGTTGAGGAATACCGAAGATACGACCTTTCATCGCTCCTTCTTTATACCATTCAGACTTTTTGTAATTTAAAGGATAGTGACCTGTTAAGCCACCTGGGGAATCGGCTAATTCACCGGTTAATTTGTAATTAATATATGTGGAAATATTGACGTATTTCTTTGTTTTAGCCCATGTTTCAGGTTCGTTTTCTTTAATCCAGTGCGCAATGGTACGGGTACGGTTCATGTTGACTGTGTCCGTCATGCCCACGAGTTTGAACGCGACTCTATGTAATGCAGGTATTTTTTCTTTTGCTTCAGCGAGACGTTGATCCATCCAAAGGATAACTGGTCTAAGTGGTTGATTGTTTTCATCTAATAAGACGGCAGAGTCTCTAAATGTTGTGACTGTCATAGCGACGATGTCACCTAAGTTTTCTAAACTTTCTTTGCTGAGTTTCTTAAGGCATTCCACTAAATTTTCCCAGTAGAAGTCGGCAAATTGCTCGGCATAGCCTTTTTTAAGTGCGAATGAGACAGGTTTATAAGCTTTTTTTGATAGATAGACTATTTCGCCAGATTTATTAATTAAAGCGGTTCTAACAGATTGTGTTCCAAAATCTAGCGTAAGTACTAATGGGTTGGTATTCATAATTGATTTCTCCCTTATTTTACGCAAAAGTCCATTTCCCTTATAGTTTACACGGAATTATAGCGAGTGGCACTTTTTTTACAAAAAATGTATGCACGATTACGTATGTGTGATAATATTTAAGCGCTGTGAGACTATCTCACGAAGGCCTGCAGGAGGAATATTATGGCAGAAAAGAAGTATGTATATCCTTTCGAAGAAGCCTATGGTTTAGGAAAAGAACTCTTAGGCGGTAAAGGTGCCGGTTTAGCGGAAATGAGCCACATTGGTGTCCCAGTTCCAGAAGGCTTCACAATCACAACAGAAGCTTGCACACTTTACTACGAAAGCGGTAAAGAAATTCCAGCATTTGTCGTCGATCAAATCTTCGATGCTATCAAAGGCATTGAAAAGAAGACCGGTAAGACATTTGGTGGTGATAAGAACCCATTATTAGTTTCTGTGCGTTCTGGCGCAAGAGTCAGTATGCCAGGTATGATGGATACAATCTTAAACTTAGGTTTAAACGAAACAACATGTGCTGCTATCGCTAAAGAAACAAACAACGAACGTTTCGCAATGGATAGCTATCGTCGTTTCATTCTTATGTTCACAAACATTGCCAAGGGTCACCCACGTGATGACATGGACAAAATGTTAGATGACTTAAAGAAGAAAAACGGTTACAAATTAGACACAGAAGTCACTGCTGAACAATTAAAAGAATTAGTGGCTAAATACAAAGAATACTACAAGAAGACATTCGGTGAAGAATTCCCAACCGATCCAAAAGTCCAATTAATGGAAGCTGTCGCAGCCGTCTTCAGAAGCTGGGACAACCCAAGAGCGAACGTTTATCGTATGATGAACAACATCCCATATTCATGGGGCACTGCTGTTAACGTTCAATCCATGGCTTTCGGTAACAAGGGTGAAACATCCGGTACAGGCGTTGCGTTCTCACGTAACCCAGGTACAGGTGAAAAAGTTATCTCCGCTGAATACTTACCAAACGCTCAAGGTGAAGACGTTGTCGCGGGTATCCGTACACCTCTCCACATCGATGAATTAAAAGCTCGTATGCCAGAAGTTTACGAACAATTCGTCAAGACCATTAAATTAATGGAAAACCACTACCGTGATATGCAAGATATGGAATTCACCGTTGAAGACGGTAAACTCTACTTCTTACAAACACGTAATGGTAAGAGAACCCCAGCCGCTGCTTTAAAGATCGCTTGCGATTTAGTGGACGAAGGTTTAATCGATGAAAAAGAAGCTGTCTTAAGAATCGATCCAGTCAGCTTTGATAAATTATTATTACC
>CACZNF010000069.1 GCA_902782395.1 uncultured Erysipelotrichaceae bacterium
AGTATAGAGTTGATAGTAATAGCCTTTTTCGGCGATTAAGGATTCGTGATTACCTCTTTCGATAATTTCACCATGATCAAGCACTAAGATGTAGTCAGCGTTTTGAATCGTGGACAATCTATGAGCGATAACAAATGTTGTTCTACCTTTCATCAATTGATCCATACCTTTTTGCACTAAGCGTTCAGTACGAGTATCAATAGAAGATGTCGCTTCATCAAGAATCATAACAGGAGCATCAGCGATGGCCGCTCTAGCGATAGAGATTAATTGTCTTTGACCTTGCGATAAGTTAGAACCATCACCAGAAAGCACAGTGTTAAAGCCTTGTGGTAATCTCATGATAAAGTCATAAGCATTAGCGATCTTTGCGGCTTCATAGACTTCTTCATCAGTCGCGTCTAATCGACCATATCTAATGTTCTCCATGACTGTACCGGTGAACAAGTTCACATCTTGTAGAATCACGCCTAAAGAGTGACGTAAGTCGTCTTTCTTAATCTTGTTAATATTTATGCCATCATAACGGATTTTGCCATCAGCGATGTCATAGAAACGGTTAATTAAATTAGTAATAGTGGTCTTGCCCGCACCAGTAGCGCCCACTAAAGCGATTTGTTGACCTGGGTGAGCGTAGACACTGACATTCTTAAGAACAGTCTTCTTGCCATCATAAGAGAAGTCAATATCATCAATAACGATATCACCCTTAAGTTCAGTATATGTTAATGTGCCATCCGCTTTATGTGGATGTTTCCAAGCATAATATCTAGTTTTTTCACTAGTTTCAACGAAACTACCGTCTTCGTTATATTTGATGTTTACTAAAGTAACATAGCCTTCATCTGTTTCGACTTTTTCATCAATGATATCAAAGCATCTTGATGCACCAGCGGTACCCATAACCACGAATGTCACTTGTTGTGAGAAGTTAGAAATGTTTTGTGTGAACATTCTAGATAACATCAAGAATGGAACGAGTAAGTTAGAGTAGAAATCATCCGCTTCGATTCTATCTAAACCACCAATGAGTTTTAAGTTATATGTATCGATATGATAAATCTTTGGTAAGAGATATAAGACGCAGCCTAAGATAACGATTAAGGCATACATAAAGTTACCAATGTTGCCGTTGATTGGCATCATGATATTGCCATGGATATTTGCAGTTGCAGCATTGTTATATAATTCGTCATTAACTGCTTCAAAGTCTTTTAAGCTATCTTCTTCGTGAGTAAAGACCTTAATAACTTTTAAACCAGTAATGCTTTCTTCAATATTGCCTTCAACTTTGCCTAAGCTTCTTTGTTGGGCAACGAAGAATTTTGAAGCACGTCCACCGATAATCTTGGTGTTAAAGACCATCGCAATGGTGCCTAAGATAACGATTAATGTCATCCAAATGGAGAACATCAACATAATGAATAAAGCGGAGACCGCTGTAATACCTGTCGCAAAGATATTTGGTAGAGATTGAGAAATTAATTGTCTAATAGTGTCGATATCGTTAGTGTATAACGACATAATGGCACCGTTTTGGTGTGTATCAAAATATTTGATAGGTAACTTTTGCATATGAGAGAACATCTCAATACGGAAGAGGTTCAAATATTTTTGAGTAACGATTGCCATTGTTCTATTCCATGTCCAAGAACAAATGACACCGACACCATAAATGCAAATCAATGCGATAAGTAATCCAGTTAAGTTAGCGGAGAATGGGAATGTACCAAACAAAGCAACTTCAAACTTATCGGTGAAGAGATTAACTCCACCTTCGATGTTCGCTGGAATAGCTTTGGTTAATAAGTCAGTGATTAAACTAGCAAAAATACTGCCACATAAGTTGACAAAGATAGAGAGGATGAGAGTAATTAAAGAAATAATAAGTTCTAACTTAAAGTTCTTCCATAAAGATTTGAATAATCTTTTAATGGTGCCTTTTTTCGGTCTAGCATATTGCTTGATTGGTGGCATATTATTCTCCTCCTTTCTGTGTTTGTGATTGATAAACTTCACGGTAAATCTCGTTACTCTTGAGTAATTCCTCGTGAGTACCGATACCGTTAATTTCACCGTTATCTAAAACGATAATTTGATCAGCTTCTTCAATAGAACTAATTCTTTGTGCGATGACAATTTTTGTCATATTTGGTAAATCGTTCTTTAAGGCTGTTCTAATTAATCTATCTGTTCTTGTATCAACAGCGGAAGTGGAGTCATCTAAGATTAAAATCTTAGGAGACTTTAATAACGCTCTTGCGATACATCGCCACCCTGTTCGACGACTTTATCAAGTCTTTCTTTTGTGGCTTCAATAGTCTCAGAGATTTGCGCCACTCTTAAAGCGGCAATCATTTCTTCTTCGCTAGCGTCTTTTTTGCCCCAACGCATATTAGAGGCCACTGTACCAGAGAATAAGAAGTTCTTTTGTAAAACAACCGCGACAGCGTCTCTTAATGTTTTGAGATCATAATCTTTAACGTCTTTACCACCCACTAAAACACGACCTTCAGTGGTGTCATATAATCTAGAAATTAAATTAACTAATGTGGACTTACCTGAACCAGTGGAACCGATAATGCCAACAAATTGACCAGACTTAATATTGATATTTAAGCCAGTAACTGCATAACGTTCCGCTTCTTTTTTGTATTTAAAGGAAACATTATCAAAAACAACAGAGCCATCTTCCACATTCATCACTGGATTTTCTGAATTTTGAATTGTTGGTTCTTCATCAAGCACTTCGCCAATACGTCTAATGGATTCAAAGGACATAACTAACATCGTGACAATCATAGAAATCATCATGATGGACATTAAGATTTGAATGCCATATGTGAGTAACGCTGACATTTGAGGAATGGATAAATCACCCCAGTTGTAACCCCAGATAATTTGACCATCTTCTGTTCTTTTACCAGTATCAAATGCAGAAGCGGTGTTGAAGATTAAAATACCTGAAAGGAACATTGTTAATAAATAAACAACGTGAATTGATGTATTCATTAAAGGAGTCATTAACGCCACAATCTTTTCGGCTTTAATAAAGTCCTTAGATAAGTTATTAGAAGCGGTGGAGAATTTATTGTCTTCGTATTTCTCACGGACAAATGATTTAACAACGCGCATACCAGCAACGTTTTCTTGTACAGATTCGTTTAAAGCGTCATAACGCTTAAAGACTCTTCTAAAGATGCCCATGGCAAATCTTGCTAAAACAATGAAGATAACGCCAATTACTGGAATAGCGATAACAAAGATCCATGCCATGTTACCACCGACAATAAAGGCCATGATAGCAGAGAAGATTAACATTAATGGTGCTCTCACAACGATTCTAATTGTCATCGCAAACGAGTTTTGTGCATTGGTGACGTCTGTGGTCATTCTAGTCACCAAACTAGAGGCATGGAAATGGTCGATATTCTCAAAAGAGAATGATTCAACTTTAGCGTATAAATCTCTTCTTAAGTTTTTAGCAAAACCACTTGCAGCGTAAGCAGCAAATCTACCACCTAAAATACCACAGGTAATAGAAACAATGGTCATAACGAAAATCAAAATGAAATAAGGAACAAGTTCCTCAATACCATTAACCACTTCGATTTTGCCAACAAATTCAGACATGACATATGGTAAGAAGCATTCAACAGCTGCTTCACCAATCATGAATAAAGGAGTGATGATAGCGAATATTTTATATTCCCTGACGCTCTTCAAGACTTTGAGTATTGATTTGAACATCTTTTCTCCCTCCTTTTCTTTTATATGCTCAAAAATTGTAAAGTTCGATTACGAACTTGTCAATCAAAATGCACACATATGGGCAAAAGTTGTATAATTAAGGGGCTATGAAAACGAATTATGATTATTTAATTGTTGGCGCTGGTTTATATGGCGCGGTGGTCGCTCATGAATTAAACAAACGCGGCTATAAAGTACTCGTCGTGGAAAAAAGAAATAACATCGCGGGTAATATCTACACAGAAGAAATTGAAGGCATCCAAGTTCATAAATATGGTCCACATATCTTCCATACTTCTAAAAAAGAAATCTGGGACTATGTTAATCAATTTGCCAAGTTCAATGACTTCATCAACATGCCATTAGCGTTCTATAAAGGTAAGTACTATAACATGCCTTTCAATATGAACACTTTCCATCAAATTTTTGGGGTGAATACCGCAGAAGAAGCGAAGGCGTGTATCGAAAAAGAGATTAAAGAGGCTAATATCAAGGAACCAAAAAACCTTGAAGAAAAAGCTATCTCAATGGTGGGCACAACAATCTATGAAATGCTCATCAAAGGCTATACCCAAAAACAATGGGGTAGACCATGTAACGAACTTCCACCTTTCATCATCACACGTTTACCAGTGAGATATGAATACAATAACAACTACTTCAACGATATCTATCAAGGTATCCCTATCGGTGGTTACACTAAATGGATTGCTAATATGCTTGAAGGTATTGAAGTGAGACTTAACTGTGACTATTTAGAGCACAGAGAAGAATTGAATAAGCTTGCTGATAAGATTATCTATACTGGCGAAATTGATAAATTCTTTGATTACAAATATGGCGCTCTTGAATGGAGATCATTAAGATTCGAAGAAGAAATCATCGATAAACCTGATTATCAAGGTAACGCTGTTGTCAACTATACCGAATATGAAGTCCCATATACACGTATCGCGGAACATCAATACTTTGAACCAGGTCAAAAACACAATAAAACTGTTATCACCAAAGAATACTCCAAGACTTGGACTTTAGGGGATGAAGCCTACTATCCTATCAATAACGAACGCAATAGTGTGTTATACTTAAAATATCAAGAACTAGCCAAAGAAAATCCAAACATTTACTTTGGTGGTCGTTTAGGAACGTACTCCTATTACAATATGGACATCGTAGTAGAGAAGGCTTTGCAATTAGTAGAGTCACTAATCGATTAATTAACTTGCTTAAATATTCAACTTTATTATAATGTTTTAGGGCTGAGGTCCTTGAATTTAACAAATTATGAAATACATTACATTTACTGTCCCATGTTACAACTCCCAAGATTACATGCGTCACTGTATTGATAATCTAGTCGCCGCCGGTGAGGAAGTCGAAGTCATCATCGTCAATGATGGTAGCAAGGACGACACAGGAAAAATTGCTGACGAATACGAAAAGAAGTATCCAACTATCGTTAAAGCTATTCAAAAAGAGAATGGTGGACATGGTTCTGGTGTTATGGCAGGTATCCGCAATGCCACTGGTATGTTCTTCAAAGTCGTGGATAGTGACGACTGGGTGGAAACTAAAGATGTTTTAGATATGCTCATGTTAATCAAGAGACATATCGAAGAAAAACAAGATATCGATCTTTATATCACAAACTATGTTTATGAACACGCTGCTGACAATTCTAAGTTTGTCATGCATTATCGTAAATGCTTACCACCAGAACAAACATTCGCGTGGGCAGATATGAAACGTGTCAAATTAGAAACAGTCTTCTTAATGCACTCATTAATGTATAGAACTGAGAAATTAAGAGAATCCAAGATGGAACTCCCAAACCACACCTTCTATGTTGATGACATCTATGCCTATCAACCATTACCATTCATGAAGAAGATTTTCTACCATGATATTGACTTATATCACTATTTCATCGGTAGAGCGGATCAATCCGTTAACTATGGCACAATGTGCAAACGTTATGAACAACAAATGAGAGTGTTCAAGATTATGTTCTGTGCCTATACATATGACGAAATCTACAAACAACCATATCACTTAAGAAAATATATGATTAAGTGGTTAATGACTATCTGTGGTGTCACCTTCATGACAATCGTTGGCACTAAAGAAGATAAGGAAACACGTTGGCAAGCCTTCAAAGAATACTTCAAAGAACTTAAGGCTATCGATAAAAAGTTGTATAACAAAATCCGCCATCGTTCCTTAGCGGCATTCGCCTTCTTCGTTCCTGGATACAACTTAAAGTCATTCGCGTCCAAGAAAGTCTATGGCGTTTACCAAAAGAAATTAAAGCTCGGTTAAAAGAAAAGCGGTTAAACCGCTTTTTCTTATAAAGAATCATTAATTTCTTTAATTACAGGAATATCAACTTTAATCTCTTTACGGTCATAAGTGACAAAACCATTCATCTCTTCTTCGACATCACTTAGTTGAGTATAGATAAATCCAGACATGCCCTTATTCTTACAAGGTTTGATTTCCTCATTAATAAATCTAATATATTCTTTTTGGAAGTCTTCTTTATTGTTAAATAGTAAGTAAATGAAGCCTTCCTTTTTCTTTGCTTCTTTTAAACGTTTATCAAGGATATAAGCGCCACATTCTGAACAGACATAGGCTCTTCCTTTAAGCTTCCATTTGCTAGGAACTTTGACCTTCCATTTATAGATATGCATTGATTTCACATCGCTGCTTCCTTGGTCATGCCAACCTGAAGCGTGGTCATAGATTCTAGTAGGGTCAACAACCTTTAATTTTTCATATATTTCTTTCGCATCGAATTGTCCCCAAGCTTCATTAAAGATAGTCCAATAAACAATGCATGGAGAATTATAGAGAAGGTCAATTGTATCTAAGAATTCTTGGTAAGCTTCTTTTCTACCTTCTTCATTTTCTCTAAAGAATTTCTTATAGCGATGGTCGTTAATTTTATATCTCACAAATAGTGGTACTTGGTTAAGCCAGAAATCATATTTTGTGCAGCCATTTACAAAGTCTTGCCACACGAGTAAACCGAGCCTATCGCAGTGGTAATACCACCTCATAGATTCGATCTTAATATGCTTTCTAGAAACGTTAAATCCAAGTGACTTTATG
>CACZNF010000070.1 GCA_902782395.1 uncultured Erysipelotrichaceae bacterium
TTTGATATTGAGCAAGTTAACCGCACTGATGTTGCCACCAATGGAGTTATGGCCATATGAGCCACAACCAAGTGTTAATGATGGTAGGAATGAGTTATAAACATTACCAATACCACCAAAGGTAGATGGAGAATTCCAAATAATACGAATAGCTTTAACTAGTTCGCCGAAATCATCAGCCATTTTTTGTTCTTTGCAGTGAATTGCAGCACTGTGTCCTAAGCCGTTAAATTCGACCATTTCTTTAGCTTTTTCAAAACCTTCTTTTTCATCCTTTACGCAGAAATAAGCGAGGACGGGTGATAGTTTCTCTCTAGAAATTGGTTCTTTTGGTCCAACTTCTTGACAGAAAACACCAAGGATTGAAGTGTCTTCAGGAACGTCAAATCCGGCTTGTTTTGCAATCCAGTGAGCGGACTGTCCAACGATGTCTGGATTGAGCTTTGCGAGCTCGACATCTTTGTCTCCTTCCGCATAACCGAACATATATCTAGAGAGTTTAATTTTCTCTTCTTTGTTAACAAAATAAACTTTGAAACGTTTGAATAAAGCGATGGATTCATCCCAAATATCTTGGTCGATAATCGCTGCTTGTTCAGAAGCACAAATCATACCGTTATCGAATGATTTAGATAAGACGATATCATTGACTGCTTGCTCAACGTCACATGATTTATTCATATAGGCAGGAACGTTACCCGCACCAACACCCATAGCAGGTTTACCACAACTATAAGCGGCTTTAACCATGGCGTTACCACCAGTTGCTAAGATGGTTGCGACATCTGGGTGATTCATTAAGGCGTGTGTAGCATCCATACTTGGATGTTCAATCCATTGAATACAGTTCTTTGGTGCACCAGCGGCTTCCGCGACTTCTTTCATTAAGACAGCGGCTTGTTTACTGCTTTGTTGAGCGCTTGGGTGGAACGCGAAGATAATTGGGTTTCTGGTCTTTAAACAAATCAAAGATTTGAAAATAACTGTACTTGTTGGGTTAGTGACTGGGGTAATACCACAGATAACACCAACTGGTTCAGCAATCTTTGTGATGCCAGTTACTGGATCGTTATCAACCACACCAACGGTCTTTAAAGAGCGCATATTGTTTTGCACGTATTCGCAAGCGAATAAGTTTTTGGTGGCCTTATCTTCAAAGACACCACGATGAGTTTCTTCGATTGCGGCTTTGGCTAATGTACCATGATGATCTAAGCCCGCGACACAACATTTAGCGACGATATAGTCAATTTGTTCTTGGTTAAGGTTTTCAAATTCTTCAAGAGCCTTAACACCTTTAGCCACTAAATCATTAATTTCTTTTGTCACTTCTGGGGCTACTACTTTTTCTTCAGGCATAATTTCTTGCCTCCCTATTTTTTATTAATTCGATGGAAGAAGACCGCTAAAGAACGGGCCAAATCCATGTTTTCAACGATGATGTTATCTGGATGTTCAAGATGTAATGGAACAAAGTTCCAAATGGCTTTAATTCCACTGTTAATTAATTTATTAACAATCTCTTGAGTGACTTCTTTAGGCGTGGTCACAATTGCAACCTCCACACCTAATTCCTTAATCTTATTATCTAAATTAAAAATAGAATAAACTGGTTTACCATCAATTGTTTCGCCAGTGACTGAAGGGTCAATATCAAAGCCGGCAACAATATCTAATCCATAGTCATCAAAACCTTTGAATGATAATAATGCACTGCCTAAATGACCAACACCCACTAAGATGGCTTTATTGAGTTGGTTGTAACCAAGATATTCTTTTAGATGATTAATTAAGATATCGACATCTCTAGAACAACCAGGTTTAGAGCTATGAGGAGAAACAATTTGTAAATCTTTTCTCACTTGTTCTTCGCTAACGCCTAAATTCTCCGCTAATAAGCGAGAATTAACTTTGTTAATACCACTATTTCTTAAAGACAATAAAACATTTAAGTAGACAGGGTATCTTTCAATTTGTTTTAACGAAACTTTAGTTTTCATACTCTAGTTCGGTATTTTTTTACCAATCTTTTTATACCCTCTTTTATATAGGAATTCAATATTTTTTTACCGAAGTGTATAGTTACTACTATATTTGTTGCAAGCAACAAAAAAGCAGTGATTCTCTCACTGCTATTGTGTTTATTCTGATTACCAAGGTCTTTCTACTTGCCAAATATAATCGACGTTTGGATTTATTTTTGATTCTTTCATTCTCTTCTTATATTGCTTAGTAAAGATAATCCAAATAATTATAGCGCGCACATACATAATGATATTGCACAAGTGTATACCTATTACATAGGCTAACATAAGCCATGTCCCGGCTTCATTAAGCTGCCAAGCGATGATATCAAAAGGAATCATGAGGGCGAAGATGACTAAAAGAAGAATGGTACCTTTAATAAAGTCCCAAACTGTGTAGAAACTAAGCCACCAACCGGCTTTGGACATACTACAGAAACGCATAACCTTAATTCCTTATTGGCAAGATTATAATATTTTTTCGATGTAATGCAAACTTTTTTTCATTAAAAACAGCGATTGTCTCGCTGCTTTGTTTAACTTTTTTTAAATGTTTAGGCCTCTACTGTTTGAGTTTTCTTTTTGTGTCTATTCTTTGCTGCATTCGCTATCGTGGAAATGAGAGCTATTAAGTAGACTGTAATGCAGCCTAGAGCAGCAAGAACCGCAATAATAAGCATTATTGGGTTACCATATAATGCCACTAACATGCCAAAATAAATAAATGGCGCTAACGCAATTAATACTACTGATAGCAATAAACTACCGACAATTATTTCAGTAACAGTACATACTTTAAAAAGAATTCGATGTTTCATATATTTAATCACCTAATTATCAAAGCCAAATGAACCAAACAATCATCCAGATTGTCGCTCCAACAATGTTAATAAGAAAGCCAATACCTGAGCCCCTTTTGGTATTCCTACCCCTAGTAGCGATGGCAATCATAACGCCAATGAAACTCAATAATAAGCCAAGAATAATGCCTGCTAAATAAGATCCTTCTTCAACATGAACTGGTTCATAGTCTTTTTCAAAATCAGGAGCTTCCGCTAATTCGGGATGAGCCATTAACTCTTCAGCGTAAGCAAATCTTTCTTTTTCAGTAATTTTGTGGCCACAGATTGGACAAAAGTTCGCTCTATTGTCAAGTGTTTCAGAACAAGCAGGACATTTCATAATAAGCTTTTCCTCATAACTCTTATATATTACAAAAAGTTGTGATTATAAGTAAGCAATTTCGTTTTGCTTTTTTCTCGCAAAAAGTTTGCCCACTGCTTCTCTCACGCTCATTTTGCCATCCACTATTGAGGCAACTGTATCGATAATAGGAAGTTGTAAATTATATTTCTTTTCAAGTTCAATCGCGGCTTCTAAGGAGTTAAGACCTTCGATAACCATGCCGACTTTTTCTTTTGTTTCTTCTAATGAATAACCTTGGCCTAATAAATAACCGGCTTTATGGTTTCTTGAGTGCACTGATGTCGCGGTCACAACAATATCACCAATGCCAGTCAAGCCAGAGAATGTATTTACATTAGCGCCCATCGCTAAACCAATCTTAGTAATTTCTCTAAGACCTCTAGTAATTAACGCCGCTTTCGCGTTATCTCCGTATCCTAAGCCATCGCTCATACCTGCGGCAAGCGCGATAATATTTTTAAGCGCACCACATAATTCCACACCTAAGATATCTTGGTTTGTATAGACTCTTAAAGAAGAACTATAGAAGATGTTTTGAATTTCTTCCGCGATTGGAAGTCTTTCACAAGCAGAAACAATTAGGGTTGGTAAACCAATAGCCACTTCTTCAGCGTGGGTTGGACCACTTAAAGCGACGACTGGGAGATCTTTTTCTTTTAAAACATCATGAATAATTTCACTAGTGGTCATTAAAGTGCCCTTTTCCACACCTTTAGCGACGGTAACGATAATTTGGTTACTCTTTAAATATTTCTTCGCTAATACGGTTGTTTCACGGACAAAAATAGATGGAACCGCCATCACCACTACGTCTTTATCTTCCACTGCTTCTTCGATAGAGCAGGAATATAAAATCTTATTATTTATTTCAACGCCTGGTAAGTTTTTGTGTCTATGTGTTTTCATGATGGTATTCACTTCTTCAGGGAAGCGGGACCATAACATGACTTCATGTCCACTACTGGCTAAGAGATTAGCTAATGCTGTACCCCATGTACCTGCGCCTAATATACCGATACGTTTCATAGTTATTTTCCTCGTAACTATAATACCATACCATAGTAGTGTTATTTAGACTACGTTTCCTTATAAAATGGTTACAAAACGCGCATTATATTCAACTTTTTTAATCGCACACGCACAAGAATATCTACATATTCTTTTTTAATAATTTTAAGTGCTTGTTTTCTCAATAGTCATATTGTAATATGGAAACAGATAACTTTCATAAAGGGAATCAAAAAAATATAATGAAAGGAGATTTTCCATAATGAAAAAAATTAAACTTTTTGCTGTGGTTTCTACCATTTTAGCAATGGGTTTAGTCGCTTGTAATGGACCAAAGTCTAGTTCAAAGCCTGACGCTACAACAACACCAAGCAGCGAACCAGCTCCATCTACATCGACACCAGCTCCAAGCACAAGTACACCTGCTCCAAGCACAAGT
>CACZNF010000071.1 GCA_902782395.1 uncultured Erysipelotrichaceae bacterium
AAAATCTCGTTTTTTTGTGCCTTGCTAGATTATAATGATAACGATATGTTTGATCGTTCAAGAAAAGCTCTTGCCTCCATTATTGAAATATTGCAAAAGACACTAGAAGCTTTTAGCCTCATCCTTTTTATTGTCTTTACTTTGTTTTATGGCTATCAAATTTATGTGCATATTAATGAACCAGTATTTATCGCAATTTACGCTGCGCTTCTAGTTATACATACTATTGCATTTGTCTTTGCTAAAACAAGCAAAGTGAAAGGTGAAACACACGCTGAAAGATATGAACAAAGAAGAGCGATTAGAAATAAGAAAAGAGTTTTTAAAATTATTAAATTATCAATCAACGCTTTAGCAATTATTTGGACAGTTATTGAAATATTCACTAGTAAAGTCAGTGATTTAAGAATTATGATTGTCATCATTTCAGCGGTCTTATTATTTGCGCAGATACTCATGGAAATCATTCTTTCTTTATTAATTAGTTACTTTGATAATTTTAGAATCGCTCTTATCGAAGATATCAAGAGCATTGATATGGATAAAAACATCGTCACTCGTGTAGTAACTAAATCTCTAGGCATTAAAAAAGCCGTCAGTGGTATTAAAGATGAGAACTATTTCTCAGAAACAGAAAAAGCAATTGCTAGAAAGCAAAAAGAAAAGAAAGACAAGAAATAGTGTATGGCTAGTAATATTGATTATCTAAATTACGTTTTAGAACTCTTAAGAGAAACAAAAAACATCACCTATAAAAAGATGATGGGGGAATACATGCTTTATAAAGATGATATTCTCTTTGGTGGTGTCTATGATAATAGATTTCTAATCAAGAAAACTAAATCTTTAGAAAATAGTGGTCTCAAAGACCAGATTCCATATCCATCCGCGAAGCCTATGCTTTTGGTGGATTCTGAAGATCCTGATGAAATTAAAGAACTTGTTTCGTCAGCAATAAAAGACTTAAAAAAATAACCCTAAATTTCGTTAGGGTTATTATCTTTTTTACAAAGCTTAAGTTGTAATTGATTGATTTGTTCTTGGCTCATGCCCACATTCAGCATATAGTTATTCGCCATGCTATGGAAGTTAGCGGTACCTAATAGGACATTCTTTTCAAAACCAAAGACATATCTAATCATTTCATCAATATGTAGTTCTTTAATGACATCGTATTTCTTTGTGCCTTTTTCAATGCCGTAGTAATTCTTATAAGTGATGAAGTAGTCATCAATCAATTCTTGATAAGTCGCACCACATAAGGCTTCAAGAACCATACAAACGTAACCAGTTCTATCCTTACCTTCTAAACAGTGAATATAATACGGACCATCATTATTAAGCATGGATTCAAATAAGGTTTTCATCTTATTAGCGAAATCTTCCGCTTTATAGGCCGCGGCCATACCAAGGAAAACAACTTTGTTTTTATTTTGTAAGCCTTTGAAGTAGTCGTGAATGGTGTACTTACTACCACCAATCGCGGATTCTTTATCCGCTAAATTGATATTGTATTTAATATTATTCTTCTCAAGTAAAGAATCCACAATCTCAGTTCTTTTACGAGAATTATCAATTGGAGAAGCGCCTCTATAGATTAAGCCTGGTTCCATTAAACCGGCGCGTATTTCTCTAAAGTTAGCGAACTGTTCATCGCTAGTGTATTGGCTTCTATCATCGCTATAGGAAATCGATAATGTATCTTCAACTTCTTTATACTTACCTTCTTTATTTATAGTAATGGTCGCTTTAGTATTTTCGTTGAAGTTATTCTTCGCGTAGATATCTTCACCATAGTTAATGCAGAACTTAATGCTGTCATAGCCTTTATAGCCGACCACTAATTCTTGTCCTGCTGGAACATAATAGCCACTATAATAGCCAATATCTTCAAATTTAACGACCTTATCACCAGTGGTGAAAGTTAAATCAACGCTATCACCAAAAGCAAAACCTAAATCATTAAATTTTTGAATACCAATGTTGATGTATGCGCCACCAAATTCATCATCATGGTGAATAGCGCAGTTATCTAATTTGTGGGTTTTTTCTGCTTGTTTATTACAAGCGGTAAAGGAAAATACTGAGAGTATAATCGGGAATATTAATAAACTCTTTTTCATACATTTATTATCGGCTAATTTTTATATAAATAAAAGATAGGGTTGCTAACTTAACAATTAGTACTGATATAATCTAAAAAAACTATATTAAATAGAACATAGTGTTGCTAAAATAGAATTACGAGAAAAAAAGTATGACTATTAGTAGTAAAAAGACTTTTAAAGCACAACTAATTGATAAAGATGGCTTCTATAGAAAAGTTCACCTCAAAGTTATCGATAATGATATCTATGAAGATAGGGGGGCGTTCTTCCGTCTTTGGTTCACCATTTTAATGGTTATCACAATTATTGGTATCTTCATTCTTGAAGCCATGATTAGCGATCCAAAAAGATATCATAAATTAGTCTCCTTTAATGAAATTAGAGGCATTAGAAGAGTAAACATCAAAATGAATCCAAATAACAATAAAGAAGAAAAGGCCATTGCTCTAGCAATTGGCTATGACCAAATGATTTTTATTGCCACTAAAGAAGATAGTGATTTAATGCGTTTTATCAACGAACAATACGTTGAAGAACTGACTTATGAAGATTATCAAAGAGTCGCTAGCAAGTACGAGAATCGTATTCAAATGTTTAGAGATTCCAATAAATACGCTCCATTAGTTTTAGCCTTAGTTTTAGTAATTATTATCGTGGCAATAGCCACACCAATTATCGTTTCATCAATTTTCTAATTTTTTTAGCGGTTTTAACAACACTCAATCGTCTAATTAGTGAGAGGTGGTGAAGAAATATGGAAAACAATCTCAAAAAAGTTAATCTCAACAAACGTCCTTTAACAATTGTTTTTGCCGTCATCTGTGGCATCTTAATGTTGCTTTTAGTGGTGCCTTGGTGCCAAAAGCATGCAGTGGGTAATAACATTTATTACATTTCGCCATTAGCTTTTACCATGAGCATTAATATTCCAATTGCTCTTATCGCTTTTGTCGTCCTTATTGCCGACATGTTCCTTTTGATGAGCGATTTCTTTGTCATTGATAGTAAACATCGCGTAGTGATTAGAATCGTAAGTGTTTCCTTATTACTCGCGTGCCTTCTTATGACAGTCCTTGTCATCATCGGAACAAATCTTCCTGTTAATAACTAGGAACATTTTATGAAAAAGAACATTATTAAAACTTTGACTTTTTTATCTTTAACTGCGGCCACAGTGGGTTGTTCTAATCCAATATCTTTTAATAACACCAGTGGTGGTAATGGCTGCATCTCTTCTAATGTAATTTCTTTACCCGCTTTTGATGTGAACGATTTCCAAGGTGTCTCACAACTTAGAAAAGCTAAAGACATCAAAGGTCAAACATTTAATTACGAGAGTGAATATAATGCATTCGCTAAGAAAATGAATGCTTTTTCCACAAAACTCAGCGAAGTGCTTATCAAGCAAAACTATAACCAAGATCAAAACTTTGTGATGTCTCCATATTCCATCGAGTTATGTTTAGGTTTAGCTATTAGATGCGCTGATGGAGAGACAAGACAAGAAATGTTAGACGCTATTGGTGTAGACTATGATACATTCAATAGACACTATTTAGCGTACTTCTCTCGTCATTACTACGAGATCAAAAACTATCAAGATAATCCAAGCACTTATTCCATTCCAAATAACTCAATTTGGATTCAAGATGGTGTGAAGTTAAAAGAGACAGGTCTTAATGCTTTACAAGATGATTACGCTTGTGATTCTTTTTATGCTGATTTCTTTGGTAAAAACTTAGCAGCTAATGAGGCGATGAAGAATTACATTTATGATAAAACAAATGGCTTTTTAGCCCCTAATTTAGGCATTCAAAAAGACACCATGTTTGTTTTAATGAACATAATCTATCTAAAAGATATTTGGCCAGATGGTAGTGAGTATGCTTATCGCCCACTTGAAGAAGCGTATCAATTTAAAAATGCTTCTGGCGCGATATCTAATAAACGCTTAATTGGTAGTGGATATTTCTCTGGTCAAACTCTTGAACAAGAAGACTATTCCGCTTTCTACATCGAAACAGAAAATCACATGAGAATTACCTTCATCAAGCCAAACGAAGGCAAGTTCATTAATGACGTTTTCACTAAAGAGAACATCGATTATGTTTTAGAAGATCATTACTTATATAGAAATGAAGAGAAAAAGGAAAAATACATGACATGTTGCGTCTTTCCTGAATTTAAGGCTTACTCTGACATTGATTTAAAATCAGCATTTATCAATGATTTCCATGTCGTAAAGTTGTTTGGTGATTGTGATTTTTCCAATATCACAGACGCTAAAACTTTTGTTAGTGATTTCAAACACATTGCTAAAATCGGTGTTGATACAAAAGGTTTTGAAGCCGCAGCGGTCACTTATATGACCGTCCCAATGATGGGCCATGGTGATGACTACAAAACAATTACTGGTGAATTCGTTCTTAACAAAGAATTTGGCTATGTGATTTCTGCTAATGACGACGTCATGTTCTCTGGTGTGGTCACTAATATCAATCAGGAGTAATTTATGAAAGCTAAGTATTTAATTCCAGTTTTACTTTTTTCAGTCCTTCTAGGTGGTTG
>CACZNF010000072.1 GCA_902782395.1 uncultured Erysipelotrichaceae bacterium
TACGCCAAACAATTGAGAAGATTATTTATTGATTGGAAAGTGCCTTTACCTTTAAGAAAAAGATGGCCTGTTATCGTTAATAAAGATGGAATTATTATTTATGTTCCACGCTATCAAAAGAATTTTAAAAAGGAAGACGACTGTAATTTTTACGTTAAATAAAAAGTATTAGTTGCGTTTTTCTTTTATTAAATAAAGAAATATGCCTATAATTAATCAAATCGAAAAACGTTTATATCAAAGGAGGTAGAAATTATGGATGAAGAAAATAATAGACCTGAAAGTCGTGTCTCTAGAAGTTTTATTTTCTCAATTATCTTTGTGGCTGGAATTCTCGCCTTAATTGCTTATCTCATTTTCTCCAACATGAACAGTGCGACAGAAATCACTCGTGCTCAATTGGTCAATTACTTGGCCACTGGTAAAGTTAATGATGTTCAATTAGTGCAAGCTCAGACTGTTATCACTGTTAATGGTCACTACACCGATACCGATTCTACTGGTAAATCTCAAAAAGTCTCTTTCTATACACAAATTCCAGAAGAGATGTATAACACAGAATATACCTGGCGAGTCGATAAGGACGTTAATGGAGATGGTGAAGTCAATGAAAACGATACAATTGATTCCACAATCCTCAAAGTGATCCTCGATGCTGAAAAAGTCGCTAAAGAAAAGAATCCAAAGCAAAAATTCTTAACTGTTAAGAATCCTTACGAAGTAACATTCTGGGATCAATGGGGTCCAACAATCATCATGGTTGGTGGTTCAGCCTTATTGCTCTTGTTCTTATTCTCAAGAATGTCTTCCACTGTAAATTCTTCTAATAGACAAGCAATGGATTTCAATCGTTCTCGTGCTAGAAGAGTTAACACAAGCAAAATCAAATTTGATGATGTGGCTGGTGCTGATGAAGAAAAGAACGAGATGAAAGAACTCGTTGATTACTTAAAAGAACCAAAGAAATTTACAAAGTTTGGCGCTAAATTACCAAAGGGTGTCCTCTTAGTGGGCCCTCCAGGATGTGGTAAAACATTATTAGCCAAAGCCGTTGCTGGTGAAGCTGGTGTTCCATTCTTCTCCATCTCTGGCTCCGACTTTGTCGAAATGTTCGTCGGTGTTGGTGCAGGACGTGTGAGAGACATGTTCAGAATCGCTAAAGAAAACGCTCCATGCTTAGTCTTTATCGATGAAATCGATGCTGTCGGTAGACAAAGAGGTGCTGGTTTAGGTGGTGGTAACGATGAACGTGAACAAACACTTAACCAATTACTCGTTGAAATGGATGGCTTTAATGATAACGCTGGTATCATTGTTATTGCCGCAACAAATAGAGACGACGTTCTCGACCCAGCTCTTTTAAGAGCAGGCCGTTTTGATAGAAAGATTACTGTTTCATTACCTGATAAGAAAGGTAGAGAAGCTATCTTCAAAGTCCATTCTCGTAACAAAGTGTTAGATGACGAAGTCAACTTTGAAAATCTTTCAAAGAGAACTGTTGGTTTCTCTGGTGCTGATATTGAAAATATCATGAATGAAGCCGCAATCTTAGCGATTCGTGCTAATAGAGAAAAGATTACTGTTGATGATATTGACGAAGCTATTGACCGTCGTGTCGCTGGTCCAGCCAAGTCCTCACGTTCTTTAACTCCACACGAAAAAGAAATGATCGCCTATCATGAAAGTGGTCACGCCATTATCGGTTTAAGATATCCACATAGTGATAAAGTTCAAAAGATTACTATCATTCCACGTGGTAACACAGGTGGACACGTACGTAGTACACCTGAAGATGACCGCTTTACAAACAGTAAAAAAGAACTCATTGCCCGTATTGTTGGCTTAATGGGTGGTCGTGCTAGTGAAGAAATCTTCTGTGATGATATTTCTAACGGTGCTTCAAGTGATATTGAAGTGGCAACCGCGATTGCTAGAGCAATGGTTACTGAATGGGGTATGTCTGATTTAGGCCCAATTCAATACGAAAGAAATACTGGTAGTGTCTTCTTAGGAAGAGACTATACAAATACTCAAAAGAACTTCTCTGTTGATACCGCCACAAAGATTGATAATGAAATTAGAAAGATTATCGATTTTGCTCACGAAGAAGCTCTCCGTGTCATTAAGGAAAATAAAGATGATGTTATCCTCTTAGCCAAGACCTTAATTGATCACGAACAAATCACTGGTGAAGAGATCGATTACTTAATGGCAAATCGTCATCTCAAACGTGATGAAAAACCAGCGACTGTTGAGTTCCCAGAACCAAACAAAGAAGAACCAAAAGTCGAGGAAAATAAATAACAAACTAGGAAGGTTCACGCCTTCCTTTTACTATGTTTTGATATGTGGAAATTAGGTAAGTTTGTCATCGAAGGAAAAGTCGTTCTCGCCCCAATGGCGGGAGTGACAAGTGAAGGTTATAGAAAATACCTCAATACTTTTGGTGTGGATATCTGTGTTTCTGAAATGGTTTCTGATATGGGACTTATCTATCAAAACAAAGAAACTGAATCATATGTTAAGTATCAAAAAGATGGTGTTTTAACTGGCGTGCAATTATTTGGCGCTAAACCTGAGAATTTAGCAAATGCGGCTAGACGGGCCATTGAAATCAACCCAGAAATTGACTTCTTTGACGTTAATATGGGTTGTCCAGTTCCTAAGGTTACTAAGACCGGTGCGGGATCCGCATTAATGCTTAACCCAAAGTTGTGTGGCGAGATTATAAAAGCTATTAAATGTGTCACTGATAAACCAGTAACCGCTAAGATTAGATTAGGCTACAACGAGGTTAACTTTTTAGATGTCATTAAAGCCCTTGAAGAAGCTGGAGTGGACGCCATTGGAATCCACGCTAGAACAAGAAAAGAACTCTATATGGGAGAACCACATTTTGACTTATTGAAAGATTTAAGAAGCAAGATGAAAGTTCCTCTAATGGTGTCAGGTAATATCTATACTTTAGATGATGCAATAAACGCTCTTGAAATTACAGGTGCTGACGCTGTCATGGTAGCGCGTGGCGGAATGGGTAATCCCTTCCTCATTAAGCAAATAAAAACGTACTTTGAAACTGGTGAAAGATTACCTAATCCATCTTTCCTAGAACAATGTGAATATTGCTTAGAACTCGCTAAATCAATGTGTGAAGAAAAAGGCGAATTAACCGCGATGAGAATCTATCGTGGTATTGCCCCTAAGTTCTTCTCTGGATTCGCTAATTCAAGAGTATTAAGAACCGTTTTAGCGACATCGCTTACTGACTATCAATCGCTAGTGAAATATAGTATTGGACGGAGATATTTGAAAGGAAAGTTGAAAATATGAACATTAATGAATTAAATGACCAAGAGTTAATCCGATTAGAAAAGATTAAAAAATACCAAGAATTAGGTATTGATCCATTTGGTCAAGCTTATAAAGTTTCCCACTCTATTAAAGAAATTCGCGCTTTATGCAATAAAAAGAGCGAAAAAGCCCTCGCTAAAATGGCTTTAAAAGTTTCTGTCGCTGGCCGTATTAAAGCCATCCGTAAGATGGGTAAAGCCTCCTTTATGAATATCCAAGATAAAACTGGTAACATCCAAGTTTACTTATCACTTGATGGCTTAGGCAAAAAGAACTATGAACTTTTCAAAATGGCGGATATTGGTGATATCGTCGGTATCAAAGGTATCATGAACTTAACAAGAACTGGTGAACTCACCATTAAAGCCCAAAAGTTTGTTCACTTAACAAAGTGCTTACATCCATTACCAGAAAAATTCCATGGCTTAACTGATGTTGAAGAACGTTCTAGAAGAAGATATTTAGACTTAATTATGAATGATGAAGCTCGTAAAGTGGCTTTCATGAGACCACAAATCATTCGTAGTATCCAACACTTCCTTGATGGCAAAGGTTTCACTGAAGTTGAAACTTCAATCCTTTCCCCAATCTTAGGTGGTGCTTCCGCTAGACCATTCATTACTCACCACAATACATTAGATAAAGATTTCTATTTAAGAATCGCTACTGAACTTAACCTCAAACGTTTACTCGTTGGTGGTATGGAAAGAGTGTATGAAATCGGTCGTTTATTCCGTAATGAAGGTATGGACGCTTCCCATAACCCAGAATTCACAACTATTGAAATTTACCAAGCCTATTCTGACTTAAGAGGTATTGGTGATTTAACCGAAAAAATGATCAGAAATACCGCTAAGGAAGTCACAGGTTCTGCTATCATCACTTATGGTGACCGTGAAATTAATTTCAAAGACCCATTCAAATGGATCTCCATGAATGACTTAATCAAAGAAAAATGTGGTATTGATTTCAAGGCTATCAAAACATATGAAGAAGCCAAGAAACTCGCTGATGAAAAAGGCTTACACTTAGACAAGTTCAAAAACACAATTGGCTATGTCATGAATGAATTCTTTGAAGAGTTCTGCCAAGCTGATTTGATTCAACCTACCTTTGTTTACGAATATCCAATCGAAGTTTCTCCATTAACCAAGAAAGAAAAAGATCCAAGATTCGTTCAAAGATTTGAATTGTTCGTCAACGGTCGTGAGCTCGCTAATGCGTACACAGAATTAAATGACCCACTCGATCAAGAAGAAAGATTCCTTGCTCAATTAGAAGCTAAGAAATTAGGCGATGAAGAAGCGAGTGAAATGGATAAAGACTTCGTTGAAGCCCTTGAATACGGTATGCCTCCAACAGGCGGTGTCGGTATGGGTATCGATAGATTTGTGATGTTATTAACTAACCAACCACAAATCCGTGAAGTCATTCTTTTCCCAACAATGAGAGATAGATAAGAGGCAGAAATTTCTGCTTCTTTTTTAAACTTTTTTCAAGTTTTTTAGGAAAAAAATCAAAAACCCCTCCTACTTATTAATAGAGGGGCTTTTTTAGTGACGTAGCCAAATGGTCTAACTTTCTCACAAGAATTGCCTCTCGTTCCCCCAGATTAAAATGTTGAAAGGAGACGTCCATGAGACATTTTATAGGGCACTTGTCCTTTGACTCACTATTAGGGTATGCAAGAATTAATTCTTGTTTTATTACTGGTACTATTAATTTTTGTGGCATTGAAGAAACCTTCTGAGAAGTAGTTTCTTCATAAAAAAAGAAGGGCCTTGCAACCCCTTCTAAAAAAACCATTATTATTATACCAATTCCATAGTCGAAGTCAATGGGCATCTGCCCGCCTGGGCGACTAGTGTATGTACGCGCTTTACAAATTGCAAATTGACTAGTATAATTGACACGCTAACAAGTTAGCAAATTCTCTGCTACCAATGTAAATATGGTAGCCATTAGACCAGAGGGAGGTAAATAAAATGCGCAATTATGAAATTATGTACATTTTGAAGGCCGACTTAGATGAAGCCGCTCGTGAAGCTGAAATGGGTAACATCCAAAAACTTCTCGAAAAGAACGGCGCCAAGGTTTTAGATACCGACATTAAAATGGGCTTACGCGAATTAGCCTATGAAATCAAGGATCAAACCAAAGGTTTCTATGTTCTCCTCAAAGTGGAAGCTGATGAGAATG
The DNA here is from genome assembly GCA_902782395.1 of uncultured Erysipelotrichaceae bacterium. The sequence continues at coordinate 5,551 of CACZNF010000072.1, forward strand.
CACTTTATCAATTCAATCGTAAAGTCAAAATCAATCCAGCCGTGTTACGTCACTTAGTTACAGTTGAACAAAAGTAAGGAGGACCCAACATGGTTAACAGAGTAGTCTTAGCTGGACGTTTAGTTAAAGATCCAGAACTAAGAAAAACCAATTCAGATGTAAGCTTCGCTACATTCACTCTCGCAGTGGACAACCGCGTTAAAGAAGCAGATGGCACAAGAGGAACACTCTTCATTGATTGCCGTGTCTTCAGAGACCAAGCTGAAAACTTAGTTAAGTTTACAAGAAAAGGTTCAATGATCGCAGTTGATGGCAGTCTCAATCAAAGAAACTTCGTTCGCCAAGATGGTAGTAAAGGTAAATCTGTCGAAGTGGTCGTTGATCAAGTCACATTCTTAGAACCTAAGAAAGATGGCGCGAACAATGAAACACCAAAATTCGATGATGTTCCTGCACAATCCAGTGGCAGCAACTTAGATGCAATTGATTTGCCAGATGACGATCTTCCATTTTAATTAAAGAAAGGGAAAATTATGGCATTTAGAAAAGTTAGACCACATAAAAAAGTTTGTATCTTCTGCAAGAACAAATCTAAATTCATTGATTACAAAGATGTCGAACTCTTAAAAACAATGATTACCCCAAACGGTAAGATTTCCACCAGAAGAGCAACAGGTACATGCGCTAAGCATCAAAGAGAATTAGCCAAAGCAATTAAGAACGCTCGTTTTATGGCTCTTCTCCCATACGTTGCTGACTAATCATAGTCGACAAATTAATAAAAATAGCCGTCTCACAAATGACGGCATTTTTACTTAATAATCTTCTCTGCTACTAAAGTAGAAATACAACTGAACGCTGCGTTAATCGCAGCGTTTGTTTTTTCAAACACTGATAAGTTAGCGTCGACATCTGCATAGCCAGGATTAATCATATATTTAACGATAGGGGAGAGTAAGTCTCTTTGCTCTTCCAAAACTTCCTTTTCTACCCTAATCTTATCCTTTTCAAAAATAATAGTGCTTCTCTTTTTCTTATCGTATTTAGACCACTTAATATCATCTAATGAAGGGTTACCTGTCTTAGCGAAGTTTACCCACATTGTTGAGACCGCTTTTGCGAGTCCTTCATCAGCTCTTTCGCCTGTATAAATAGTTTCATCTAGATTATAGAAGACATACGCTAATTCGACAGCGTGACAGGCTTTATATAGAGGAATCTTAGATTCTTCTTTCCAATAATACATATAGATGTTACCGCCATTAGAGGAATGACCCTCTGCTTGATAAATAGCGGGTAATCTAAACATGATTTCATTATAAAATTCAGTGATCCTTGCTACTTTATTACCTTTAGCGACACGCATAAAGGTTTTAACTTTTTGCATATCGTCTTTGCTTATTTTAGCGATGTCCGCTTTATATTTAATTGGCATACCCGCGCTATAGTTAAATAAGCCACCTAATTCACCAATCCAATACAATAATTCATTCGCATTAGTGCCCATAATCATATCAATCGAAGTGGTTTCACCTTTTTGGTATGGTTCATATGGGTCAATAGGTATTAATTTACCATCCCTCATAGGGAAGTTATTAGATTCATTTAAACCTTCATTAAGCTTTGCTAATTCTTCAGTGCTTAATTTCATTAATTCTTCCATTGAATCAGTATGCGCTGCTTTGATGAGTTTATCGGTAAAGGCCTTACATTCTTCTTTAGCGTATGTAAGGGCTAATGAGCCACTTTCAGCGATCACTCTATGGAATAATCCTTTAGCTTCTTTAATTAAAGGTAATAAAGAAACAGAACCGCCACCCGCGGATTCACCAAATATTGTGACATTGTTTATATCCCCACCAAAAGCCTCTCCGTTTTTATTAATCCAACGTAAAGCCTCTATTTGGTCATAAATACCGAGGTTAGGCGCATCTTCAAAAGCCTCTCCGCCTTTTAAATAAGAAAGGTCTACAAAACCAAATAAGCCGACACGGTATGCAATTGTGATTAAAATTACATCAGGATGAAGCTTGATAAAATTGAGACCATCATAGATTGGATCAACTGTACCTCCCCAACCATATGCGCCACCATGAATAAAGACCATGATTGGTTTATTTTTATCTTTACAGGCATCATTAACCCAAACGTTTAAGTAAAGACAATCTTCACTCTGTGGGTAATAAGAAGCACGGGCATCATTTAACCAAACGTTTAAGTAAAGGCAATCTTCACTCTGTGGGTAATAAGAAGCACGTTCAGAATCGATGACAGTTTGAATAGGGGATTTACCGTTATAATAGGCTTCATATATTTTTTTGCTATCAATAACTGGTTCTGGCTTCTTCCATCTTCTTTCATTAATTGGGGGTAAAGCAAAAGGAATACCCCTAAAAATACGTACCGTGTCATCTATTTTTGGAATGAAGGTACCATTAAGGCATTTAATAGAGTGAGCTTTATCTGGGTCACTCTCTAGTTCATGATTCTCCCCAAATAAAGCTCTAACTCTTTCTTTTTCTAAAGCAATTTTAGAATCTTTGCTCACTATTTTTTCCTTTTGAAGAAACTAATAATCTTAGCGAAGAAGTTGGTCTTATCTGTTAACTTATTC
>CACZNF010000073.1 GCA_902782395.1 uncultured Erysipelotrichaceae bacterium
CTTTATCATTATGTCTAATGAATAGGAGGGACAGATAATGAAAAAACCAATAGTCCTAATGTTGCCTTTATTAATCGCGCCTTTTTTAAGTGCGTGCGAACCAAAAGTCTACACAGTGATCTTTGATGTTGATGGTGGTTCCGCTATCAACAATCAAGAAGTCCAAGAAAAACAAAAAGTCACTAAACCAAGTGATCCCACTAAAACAGGTTATGATTTTGTGAACTGGACATATGGCGAACAAGCGTGGAACTTTGGCGAAGACCAAGTTAAAGAAGATATCACTCTTAAAGCCAATTACGTCTTGCATGATTATAAAGTCACCTTTAAAAACGTAGATGGCACTGTTTTACAAGTCATAGATAATGCCCATTATGCCGATAAAGTTACCTATACAGGTGCCGAACCAGTTTACCCAAATCCTGAAGCTAAATGCACTTACACATTTGAAGGTTGGGATAAACCTTTAGAGGTTTTCGAAGATATTGAAACCACCGCGGTATTTGGTATCAGAGATAAATCCTATCACGTTAAATATATGGACCCAGAAAAAAACTTTACTTATGAGTTATATACAGACGAAGTAAGTGAAATTCCAACCGAATGTCCAGAATATACACCTTTAGAAGGTGAACATAATGATATTAGTTATCGCTTTTTAGGCTGGGAGAAGCAAGAAATCAAAGTGGGCGAGACATTCTACACCGCGAAGTATGATCGTTGCTCTAAAGGCCTAAAATTCAAAAGAACCGCTGTCACTGGTTATGAAGGTTCAGCGGATACAATCTATATCCCAGAAGCGTGGAATGGTTATACCATCACTAGTATTGAACCAGAAACATTTAAAGATCAAACACAAATCAAGAAAGTGGATATCCCAGGAACAGTCGATGATATCTTAAATAAAGTATTTGAAAACTGTACATCTTTAGAAACAGTCATTTTCCATGAAGGCTTACGCTATATGGAAATCGGTGCTTTCCTTAACTGCAGTTCCTTAAAGAAGATTACTCTTCCTGATAGTTTCTTAGGTTTAACAAGAACCACATTTGAAGGATGTGACGCTTTAGAATATAACGAATATCAAAACGGTTTATATTTAGGTACCGCTTCTAATCCATACTTTGCCTTAGTGCATGTTAAAGACACAACAGTGGAAACCTTTGTGATGCATGATGATTGTGTCACTATCTCTAGTGGTACATTCGTCCAAGTTCCAGCATTAAGAAACGTCACTATCTCCTCTAAGATTGAACGTCTGGGTCAATTTGGTTTCGCTAGTAACTATGAATTAGAGTTCACTGTTGATGGTGGCGCTAAATACCTTGGTAATCCAGATAATCCATACTTAATCCTTGTGAAAGCGGATACCACAATTACAAGTGTGAATATTCACGCTGGTTGTAGAATCATCAACGAAGAAGCTTTTAAATACTGTAAACAATTAGCGGAAGTAACTTTCCCAAGTTCCTTACTCCAAATTGGTGGTATGGCCTTCCGTGGTTGTACTTCTTTGAAGAACATTGATATTCCAGCCTCTGTTAAGAGTATTGAATATGTTTGTTTCAATGGCTGTTCATCCTTAGAAATAGTGACATTACATGATGGTCTTATTTATATTGAACCAAGTGCGTTTGGTAGCTGTTCCGCTTTAAAGAACATTGATATTCCTAATTCAGTTATCTACATCGGTAGTGGTGCTTTTATGAGCTGTTATGCTTTAGAAACAGTCACCTTACCAAACAAGATTGCAATGATTGATCAAAACGTCTTCTCTTCTTGTAGAGCGCTTAAGAGTGTTTATATTCCTAACAATGTTCTTTCAATTGAAAAACAAGCTTTCGGTAACTGTAGAGAATTAACTGATATCCGTATTCCAAAGAGTGTGGAATATATTGGTGATAGAACCTTAAGTAGCTGCCAAAAATTAGCCACAATTACCTATGCTGGTAATGAAGAAGAATGGAATGCAATTGAAAAAGACGCGACATGGGCACAAGGTAGCACTAATTACGCAATGCGTTATAACGATGGCGGCATCGCCGAATAATGGAAAGGAATTAATATGAACAAACTAGTATTCTTAACTCTACCTTTATTACTCATAGGTGGAATGACATTAACAAATAAAACATCTAATACAGAGACAAAAGCAGTGGACATCAACAACATTGCAGAAGTCAAAGAAACCGAAGCTCCAGAAACGGTGAGAAAACCAGCAATGTTAAATCGTTCTGGTAATGACACTTTCTTATCAGAGGCATATCCAACAGGAACCACTGGTACTTATACAAGCACTCACCTAGTTTCAACTCTTAATACTGAATATAAGGTGGCCCATTATTGGGATACAGTTGTCAAATACAACAAATCCGTAGATATGTACGACGATAATTTCCCAAGTTTAATTGCGCAAGAACAAAACGGTTATAGCCTAATTGGTGTCAAAATCAAATTCAAAGCTAGAGCCACTAAGAGTAACACTAAACTCAGAACAAAAGTAACCTTCTGTGGTTTTGAGTATGATCCAACCCCATATACCGATATTCCAAAAAACAACACCATTGATGTTGAAACCGGTATCTTCGAAGATGATTTATACGAAGTCATGTATAAAGATTCATCTTTATCTATTCAAATAGAATCAAACTCTGGTGGTGTCTTTACTGAAAAAGTTGCCTATATCAAAAACGTTCAATTTGAATTCACATTTAGAAAACCCACTAATATTGGTTCTGGAACATTTGATGATCCATATATGATTTATAACCACTATCAATTGAAGGCTGTTGAAAATGAAATGGACGCTAATTATAAGGTTGCTAATGATATCTATTTTGATAACGTTACTTCTTGGTCGCCAATCCAAGGTGTATTCAATGGCTGCTTCAACGGTGGTAACCATTATTTCAGAAACTTCAATATCCATGAACAATACACTTCTGGAGAAACCATTAATGTTGGTTTATTTGAAACACTAGGAACAGACGGTGCTATTGAACACCTCAACTTTGTTAATAGTGAGATTTATATAACTGTGTGGAACATAAACCCAACTATTTATGCTGGTTTTGTTGCCGGAAAACAAAATAGTGATAGCTATGTCATTAACTGTGGTGTTATTGATTGTTATATTTCAGTAGCATCTCCAATTAGTTATGTTGGTTCAATTGTTGGTTATTCACTAGGTGAGATTCATTCCTGTGACATGAGAGATTCTGGTGCCTATGGTAGAAATGTACTCGGTGGTATTGTCGGTATGTCAGATGGAGGAATTATTGCCTATTCTTCAGTCAATCACTCTTTTATTGAATTAGAAGCGGGCGCTAACTTTGATCTTACTTACTGCGCTGGTGGTATTGCGGGTTATATGCTTAACTGTCGAAATATTGAAAGAATCAATGTGACCGGTTCAGATTTCATTTGTCATGGTGAAATTATTTGTAATCCTGCGATGGGCTACATTGTCGGATTTTTAAATAATACAGGCCTTTCTAGTTTTACTGTAAACGGCAATACCCATAATGATTGGCATTCACTATACTTCTTCACTTTCGCTGGTGGACTAGCAGGTCGTACAGCAGGCACATGTGCTTTTCCAGTCGGTTATTAATAAAAACTATTGCATTAATAGATATTAATAACTATATTGATTAGGCTCGAAAGAGCACATACAAAATAACATTCGTTTAGTTTTTGCGGATGTTACTCCTTTCTATCAATGAAGTAAAAATCCGCATCTCCTCATCTGCGGGTTTTTCTTTGCTTCGTTTTTTTCGATTTGTATTGATTATATGCGAACTTTTTTACTAATATATTCATGGAATATGAAACGTAAAAACGAAGCTCAATCATACTGTGGTACAATCATGTTACTATTGCTTGTTATCTACCTAGTAGTGTCACTTTTTATGTTAGGGGTTTTAGCGTTAAGCCATGAAGTACGCGCTCTCCCTATTGTTTTAATTGTTTTTGGTGCGATACTTGTCATTCCTATAATAATTCACCTCATCTTATATATTCACTATAGAAACGCTGAGCTTATTCATATCCAAATAACAAAATTTACTTCTATTGATTTCTCCATTTTCGCTAGAGATCGCGCCGCTTTAGTGGGCACCGCGATTGTTAACGGTGAAGAAACTAAAATAACCACTTCCTATACATTTACCACTCATAACTATTCCAGTCACTGCGCTAGTGACTACATGGATAGAGAAGTCGAAGTGGGCTATGATCCTAAATGGGATAAATGGGTTGTAATTACTGATTGATTATGAGATATAAAAATACCGCTGCTAAAAATGAATTAATCAGTATCATTCTTTTGATTGCTCTTTTGGCGATCTTTGAACCAGTTCTAATATGGCTTTTATCAACTTTTGGGTATTTACGTCGCGTATATCTGTTGTCTCTTATTATGCC
>CACZNF010000074.1 GCA_902782395.1 uncultured Erysipelotrichaceae bacterium
TATACCATCTTGAAACGTTTAGAAGATTCGCACATGCTCATTACTCGAACCGCGGAATATGAGGGCAGGTTACGAAAGTACTATCGTATAACCAGCACTGGGCGTCAAAGAATCGAAGACTTCAAAAACGAATGGAAAGAAATAATGGAAATTTATTCCTTTATAGAAAGAGGGGAGCAGGTATGACAAAGAAACAATTCTTAGATGAACTTAGAAGCAAACTTGTCGGTCTACCAAAAAGTGATGTAGACGAACGTATCAGCTTCTACGAAGAAATGATTAATGACCGTATGGATGAAGGTAAATCTGAAGAAGAAGCCGTCAACGATATCGGTACAGTTGATGAAGTAATTAAACAAATTGCAAAAGACACGCCACTTGTCAGTTTAGTGGCACATAAGATGAAACCAAAGAGAAGACTCAGAGGTTGGGAAATCGTCCTTATTGTCTTAGGATTCCCACTCTGGTTCCCATTAATGATTACAGCATTTGTCTTAATATTTGTGGGATTCATTCTCATGTGGACAGGCGCTATCGTCACTTACGCGATAGAAGGATCATTAATCGCTGCATGTTTCATGAGCGCATTAAGCTTCTTCCTTGGCTATTTCGATGGTGGTGGCATTACCGCTAACTTACCATATATCGGTATGGCACTAATGTGTTTCGGTGGTGCAATCGGATTCGGCTTTGCCTGCTATGGAGTTACCAAAGGCATGATCAAAGCGACACGAGGAATGTTTATTGGAATTAAATCCTCGTTTATTAAAAAAGGAGATAAAAAGTAATGAAAGGTTTTGTTGTAGGACTAATCGTCCTTGGAGGCGTTTGCCTCGTTGGTGGTGCAGCCATCCTTGCCTTTGGAATGTCAAAAGGCAAAATTAATGATAATTTTGAAACTAATGAACATAAATTAACAGATGATTTCGATAACATTGAAATCGATGTTGAAACCGCTGATGTGGATATCAAGAAAGCGGAAGATGGCCAAGCTAAAGTCGTCTGTGTTGAAAAAGAAAAGGTTTATCACACTGCAGAAGTTTCTAATAACAAATTAGTAATTAAAGTCAAAGATGAACGCAGATGGTATCAAAAATACTTATTTAACTGGAACTTCAAATCAATGTCCGTGACAGTCTATTTACCAGAAGAGACATATAGCGATTTGGCTATTGAATCAAATACTGGTCACATCGTCGTTGATAAGGAATTCACATTCGCTAATATCAATCTCTCTGATGATACAGGCACAGTTAAATTAAACAATAAAGCCACAGGTGATGTTGAAATCAAGGTCCATACTGGTAGTGTTAATCTCAATAACTTTGATGCCGCTAACTTAAAAGTTAAAACATCCACAGGTGATGTCAATTATAAAAGCGGTGAAGTCGCTGGTAATATTGAATTACAATCTTCCACAGGTGACCACGAACTTGAAAGCGTTAAAGCAAAATCTTTAAACGTTAAATCTAGCACTGGTCATGTGCATTTAACTGATGTTGTCATTAATGACAATATGGAAATCAAAACATCCACAGGTGATGTGAGATTTGAAAGAAGCGACGCTAAAGAAATTAAAGTGGAAACTAGTACAGGTTCCATCAAAGGTACATTATTAACTTCTAAACTCTTCAGCGGTCAATCAGACACTGGTTCAGTCAAGTTCCCTAAAATGGATGAATGGGATCAAGAGGGTGGCAAATTCGAAGCAAAAAGTGATACCGGTTCCATTGATATCAAGATTGCTTAATCAAAAAAGAAACGCTCAATAGAGCGTTTTTCTTTTATCTTCTCTTTTTAACAGCGGTGAGAATAACTGGTACCAAGATAGCGCTTAATATCAAGGCTAGGAAGATACCTAAGAGGATCCAAAGCATTGTGCTTGTGCTGTTATTATTGTTTGAGCCCTTATTTACTTCTCTATAAGCACTGATCTTATTAATAGTTAATTCTTTTAAATCTAATTTTTCGTTAGTGGCAAATGTTCTATTTGAACCATTGAAGTACATATAGAAACTCTTGCTTTCACCTTTATAGGTGACATCAATGAATAACGCTAAGTTTTCATTTGGAATCTTGTTATTATCCACTTTTAAAACATATTGATTCTTTTCTTTATAATCTTCTTTAATTTCCGCTCCTGAGAAATCAATATCTGGTAAAGGATGACTATAACAAGTGAATGTTGCATCAAATCTTTGAGCGAAACTAAATGAACTATCAACGTAGGTATGGAACTTTTCTGATTGACCTGGGGCAATAGCTTGGTTTTTGAATACTTGATTTGTTTGTTCTAAATCTAAGTAATAGACTCTCTTAGTGCTATCGGCAATAAATGGCACGTCATAAAATGGAGCGATATGGTTTTCACCTATATTCTTAACTTCGATCTCATAACAGACATTTTGTGGGCTTGGTCGATCTTTATCTACGCCGACATAGTTAACATATAAGTCAGCATCATAATATGATTTAGTTAATGGCTCTTGGGCCTTGGTAGCCATTGCAAATGGCATAAGCATTAATAGAGGGAATAGTGTTAATCTGTTTTTCATCATAGTCATTATCCTTTTCCAATTAGCAAAACTCAATCTTTGCTTTCACTTATTAGACGTTTTGTGAAGGAAAAACTGCTAATAAATAGTGTTTCTCTATTCTTTATTAATAAAAAATATAATAAAATGTGGTGCATATGAAGAAAGCATTCTCCCTCGCGATTAGTATCGTGGCTATCTCCTTTTCATTATTAGGCTGTAATAATCGTCAAGGTAAAGGCAATAATTCAAAAGGAAACAACCGCTCAAATATCGTTAGTCTAGATATCGTGGCGTTCAACGACTTCCATGGTAATACCTTAGATAGCGATACTGGTTTAGGTTTGGCCAAAACTACGACATTAGTTAATGAATTAACCAAACATAGCGCGAATAGATTATTAATATCTCAAGGCGATATGTGGCAAGGCTCCGCTGAAAGTAATCTCACCCATGGTAACTTAGTGACCGAATGGATGAATGACCAAGGCTTTGTTTCAATGACTCTTGGTAACCATGAATTTGACTGGGGTCAAGACGACATTATTAATAATGAAGAATTAGCGAACTTCCCATTTTTAGCCATCAATGTCTATAGTACAGAAACAAACTCCTTAGTGAGCTACTGTAAGCCTTCAACAATCGCTAAAATTGGTAGCGCTAAAATCGGTATCATTGGAGCAATTGGTGATTGCTATTCTTCTATCTCCTCTAGCCAAGTAAAAGGCATCTATTTTAAAGTGGGAGATGAGCTCACTTCCTTAGTAAAAGCGGAAGCAAAATCCTTAAAAGAGCAAGGATGTGACTTTATTATCTATTCTATTCACGATGATGATAGTGCGTATAATCTTGATCTAAGTGATGGCTATGTCGACCTTGTTTTAGAAGGTCATACCCATAAGAATTATATTAAAAAAGACAACAAAGGTGTCTATCACGTTCAAGGCGGTGGCTATAATAAGAGCCTTCCATATATTAGTCTTGATATCGATATCGCTAATGACACATATGAAGTGAAGAAAATACAAAGTGTTTACACTAATGATTACAGTAGAATAGAAGAAAACGAAAAGACCAAACAACTATTTGATAAATACCAAGGTGTAATTGGTACAGCCAGAATGCCTATAGGCACTAACTCATCTAGAAGAAATTCAGATTATTTAAGAAAACTAGTCAGTGAACTCTATTTAGAAGTGGGTTTAGAAAAATGGAAAGAGCAATATAACATCTTCCTAGGTGGTGGTTATATTTCTTGCCGTTCCCCATACTATTTACCATCTGGTGATGTTTCTTATGCAGATTTGTACAATCTTTTCCCGTTTGATAACGATATCCAGCTCTGCTCCGTCAGTGGGTATTATCTATTAAAACAGTTTGTTAATACGACAAATGAAAACTACTTTATCACCTATTCAGAATATGGTTTAGGATCGGTTAATAATGTCGATAATAATGCGACATATTATATCGTCACTGATTCATATTGTTCTGACTATGGTCCTAATAACTTAACGGTCATTGATACATATGACGCAGATTGTTACTATGCTCGTGATTTATTAAAAGATTACATTATTGAAGGTGGTTTAGATAACAAGATTACGTAGTAATCTACTTTTTGAGATTTTTTCAGTAGAATTAAGGTTTTTCACAATAGAAAAATCTTTTTTATTAATAGATTTATAAAATTTATTAATTTGTTTAGGATACTCTCGGTCCCAAAGGAGGGTTACTTATGGCAATTAAGATTTACGCTGATGCCGGTAGCAATTTATTCTCAGGCATCATTAAAAAAAGAAACGCAGACATTACTGTTGTTAATATGTCGTTAACCATTGATGAAAAAACTTAT
>CACZNF010000075.1 GCA_902782395.1 uncultured Erysipelotrichaceae bacterium
ATAATAATTATGTCTTTAACATTGCGCTTAATTATGGCTCTAGACAAGAATTAGTCAAAGCCACGAAAGAAATCGCTACATTAGTGAAAGATAATAAGTTAGATATAAACGATATCAATGAACAAACAATCAGTGATCATCTATACACAAATAACTTACCACCAGTGGACTTAATGATTAGAACAAGTGGTGAACAACGTTTAAGTAACTATTTACTATACCAACTCGCTTATTCTGAGCTTATTTTCACTCCAACATATTGGCCAGACTTCACTAAAGATAAGTTCCAAGAATGTTTAAAAGAGTATCAAACAAGAGATAGAAGATACGGTAAAATCGTTGAAGAATAGCCAAGAAAAATCTGAGCTTTTCTTTTGTTTTGGTACCTATTGTAAAAAGCACAATGCTGTATAAAAAATACAAAAAGTAGAATAAGTAAACGTTGTAACGAATGGTTTACAATTCATATAACGTGTCTAATGTTTATGAGCATTGTTTTGTTTTGATGTATATTTTGTAAAAATTAATTGATGTGTAAAAAATACAACTGATATAATACGAGACATGGACTTAGGTGAAAGATTTAAAACATATCGTTTAAAACAAAAACTATCTCAAAAAGAAGCTGCGGATTTGATTGGTGTTAAATCCTACCAATTAGCGAACTATGAAACAAATCGTAGTGAGCCTTCTATCCAAACACTTAAAAACATGTCTATGGTCTATCATGTATCTATTGATAAACTAGTGAATAATGTCCAACTTGGTAGTGTTTCCATAGAAGAGCAGAAAGTGTTTGAAGAAGAAAAAGCTCTCTTCACTAAAAAGTTAGAAGAGATTCTTGAAGCTTTGAAAGATTGGGAAGTTAACGACACAAAAAAGTATCCTGGAGAAGAATAAATCTCCAGATCTTTTATTTTCCAAAACTATGCTTGTGTAACAAAACTCTTCCTCACCATAGCGTTATTATGTATAATAAGGGCAAGAAAGATAAAATATTTGTTACCCGACATCGTAAATATTTTGATCAATTGATTGTTGAATATTATGAATAACATCGTTAAACATTGTAGCAACTACGCGTTCATCGCTTGTTTAAGTGGTGTTTTTTATTTCAATAAAATTGACACTGACTGATGTCTAGAATGTAGAAACTACATTTACAATGTACTTATCTTTCAGTTGCGCTAATTGAAAGATAAGCGCAAGATATAAAATAGTATTTTATCCAAAAACAACTTGAGGGGGTTAAGTTTATGGACGAAGAAAAACAAGTCGTCGAAGAAGGTAGGGGCTTAACGTTTAAAGATATTCTATTTATCATTCGTAAGCACTGGATTGCTATCGTCGTATTTATCTTTTTAGGTACCGCTGCCGGCTTCACTTGGACCAAAGTCGAACAAAGAGTCAAACCTGTATACCGTAGTACTGGTACAATGTTAGTTTCCTATGATAGTGGTAAAGATACCCAAATCACCACTGAATATAACTTCTCTAACTACATTACCAATACTTATGTCGCTTTCATTAAAGAAGAAGCTGTCTTAAGTAAAGCAGCGGATAAGTTAAACGAAAACAAGGATCTTTTAAAGAAACCAATTGAATATACCGCTAGTAACTTAAAGAACAATCTTTCAGTGAGCTCTAATTCACTTATCTTAACAGTGTCCTATACCGCTAGTGATGCAGATGATGCTAAAACAATCTTACAAACCGTCATTGATACCGCTAGTGAAGTCGCTGATTCACCAAAATTAGACGAACAAGGTAATGTGATTTTAGATAGTGAAGGTAATCCAGAACCAAAATATAAATTCTTAAATGGTAACTTAACACCTGTTAGTGAAGCTAAGAAAGGTAAACAAGTTAGCAACACCTTAAGAAATACCGCAATCGGTTTAGCCGCTGGTGTTGTTGCCGCCTTCTTATATGTTGTTTTAAGAGAATTACTCGATAATAAATTCAAATCAAGCGAAGAAGTCGAAAGAATGCTTGGTGTCCCAGTCCTCGCTGGTATCCCAGACTATCATTTCGATGATGAAAAGAAAGGTGGTAAGTAATTATGGCTTTCGGTTTACGTAAACATCACTCAGTCAAACACACAGTTACTGATAATCCACACTATAGAATCATTACTGTGGAAGAACCATTATCCATTGCCGCTGAATCTTATAGAAGAATTAAAACTTCCTTAGAATTTGCTAATGTTGATAAGCGTTTACAAGTCATCCAAATCTGCTCCTCCATGCAAGGTGAAGGTAAATCAGTTACCGCTTTAAATATCGCTGCGACATATGCAGAAGATGGTAAGAAAGTCTTAGTGGTCGATCTTGACTTCAGAAGACCAAAACTTCACCGTTCATTCAGAAGAGAAAATAAAGATGGTATTACCGATGTTCTCGCAGAACACATTAAGTTAAAAGACGCTATTATCCATGGTGAAAATGGTATCGACTGCTTGAATAGAGGAAGTAAGGCTCCATTCCCAACTGCTTTATTAGGTAGTGAAGGTATGGCTAAGTTATTCGAAGAACTTAGAAAACAATATGAATACATCATCGTTGACTGCCCACCAATCTTAGCCGTTAGTGATGCTGCAATCATCTCTAAATTATGTGATGGCTGCTTATTCGTTGTTAGCCAAGCTAAAACCGAAAAAGCCGCTGCTAGAGAATCAGTCAAGATTCTTAGAGATAATGGTGTCAACATCTTAGGTGTTGTCTTCGCTAACATCTCTGCTAAACGTGGCAATTACTACTACAGCAATAAATACAAATACTATTACCAAAACTACTATGGTAAAGATAATGCTCCTGATGGTAGCAAGGCTCCAGAAGAAGCCGAAGAAGAGAAAGATAACTAGTTATAAATATGATTGATATCCATACCCATGTTATTCCCTGTGTCGATGATGGTAGTCACTCCATTGAAGAGTCACTAGCCATGATTAAACATGAAATAGATATTGGAGTGGATACCATCATCTGCACCCCACATCATATCTATCATCGATATGAAAAAAGTGTGGAAGAGATAACTAAACAATTCAATCTTCTCAAAGAAGCGGTAGAAAAAGAAAATCTACCCGTAAAACTATATTTAGGTCAAGAGATTTGCTACACCCATCGTGAAGATCAAATCAAGATGTTAAAAGAAGGCAAATTATTGACTTTAAATAACACTAATAGGATTCTCCTTGAGTTCTCATTTACAAGAGAACCAGAAGATGTCCTAGATGTCATCTATAACTTCTCCATTAATGGCTATCAAGTGATTATAGCCCATGTCGAACGTTATGAATGGATGACATATGACAAAGTGGTGGCGCTCCGTCAAGAAGGTGCCTTAATCCAAATTAACTCCAATTCTTATCTAGGTATGACCACTTGGAAAGAAAAGAGATTAACAAAGAAACTATTAAAGCACAATCTAGTCGACTATGTCGCTAGTGATACACATAGTTTCAGACCATCCACACTGGATAAGTCATTTAAGAAAATTAAAAATCCTGACTTATTCAACTACGTAAGATAGTTAACTCTTACAAAACTCCTTCTTATTCTATATCACTAGGTCGAAGCCTGTGGCACCTCAATAGGGTATAGATGTCATCATCTTATCTAGGTATATTTATTGGACTATATCTAATGAACCAGCATGCAATAAAAACGGGAGATTATGTATGTATTACGTTATTCAAGTCAAAACCGGAAAAGAACAGAAAGCCATCGAAGACATATTGAAAAATAAGCCAGATGATGCTTCTTTCGACGTCTTCTCACCATATCGTAAATCTCTTCGTAAATATAAGGGCGAAAATAAAGAAGTCATCGAAAGATGCTTCCCTGGCTATATTTTTGTCGAAACTAATGATGTTAAAGAGTTGTTTAGACAATTATATTTCACTCCAGGATTTCAAAAACTATTAGGTAGAGAAGAAGGAACAGAGAACTTTGTTCCCCTTGATAAAGATGAAAGCCGTATGATTGATATTCTTTACAGTGCGAATAACTCTCGTATTACAGAAATCAGTCACATCGAAGTTAAAGAAGGAGAAATGATTAGAGTTTTAGACGGCCCATTACTTGGCTTAGAAACTCAAATCAAAAAAGTAAACCTTCATAAACGCACCGTGACAGTGGAATTCATGTTATGTGGCCGTTTAGTGGAGGCTAATGTCGGAATAGACTTCGTAACAAATATCATTAACAAATAATCAATATGAAAATCAGTAACAAGCACAAATTCTCATTCTTCCCAATTAGATGGTTGCTCATACCAT
>CACZNF010000076.1 GCA_902782395.1 uncultured Erysipelotrichaceae bacterium
GAAAGCACACGACCAAAGTGGGCAACTTTAATTGTTTCATTTAAATCGATAATATGGGCGAATGTTTGATAGGCCACTAAATACTGGGTTGTTTCAAATAAGGCTTTAGAAGCTTTCTTAAGATAATGGGCAATTAAACCACGATAGTTAGCAATCGCTTCTTTTGGTTGCATTGCCGCCATACAGTTTGGGCAATAGCAAACTTCCGCATCTTTGTTTACGCCAAAGATACGTAATTTTTCATCGCCTTTACAATGTGTACAAAAACCTTTCTTTAAAGCCATAACGTTATTCTACCATAAAAAATTTTAATTATTTTTTATTTTTAGTGTCTCTTTCTAAACGATCAGCAACTATATTTGCGTTTTTATAGATATCTTCTAAATTTTCCTTAAGGAAGAATTTACCATTCTCATAAAGTATTTTACCATCGATCATTGTTAATACAACATTTTGCTTGCTACCGGCATAAACTAAATTAGTGATGATATTGTTAAGTGGTTGCATGTTTGGTTGAGATAAATCAATCATGATGATATCAGCGAGTTTGCCTTCTTCTAAGACATCAGCGTCATCTAAGCCCATGGCTTTAGCACCATTGACTGTTGCCATTTTTAAGAATTCAAAAGCTGGTATCGCTTTAGCGTCTTTGCATTCTAATTTGTTTAAAGAAGCGGCAAGGTACATTTCTTTGAACATATCTAAGCCGTTATTAGAGGCTGGACCATCTGTGCCTATCGCAATATTTAAACCCATCTCATAGTATTTCATAAGAGGGGCAACACCTGACGCTAATTTAGCGTTACTGCATGGACAGGTGACGATATATAGGCCATTATCTTTAAAGATCTTAGCTTCTTCATCAGTGAAATGGACACAGTGATAAGCGCCACCACCATATTTAAACAAACCTTTTTCGTAGATATATTTAGCGGGGGTCATATGATGTCTTTCCACGCATTCTCTTACTTCTTTTTCAGTTTCACTGATGTGAGTAAAGAATGGAGATTTAAGATGTTCAATCGTGGTTTTCGCCCTGTCAAAACAAGCATCGTCTGAAGTGTATTCAGCGTGGAAACCAATACGTATTCTCACTAAGGATTCTTTTCTATCATTGAACTTATGATAGGTATCATAGATATAATCCATTGGGTATTTTTCTTCATCAGGCATCACTAATAATAGTGATCTCATACCAAATTCTTCAGAGGCTCTCGCCATTTCACTTGGATAGAAATAATGATCAAATATCGCAGTGATACCACTTGTAAGATACTCTAAATAAGCAACTTTATTTAAGTGATAGATATCTGTTGGTTGAAGATTGGTTCAATTTCACGGTCAAACGGTGCGAACTTATTATAGTCGTTACCGATATAGGCAATGCGGTTATCTTTGACCACTAAGTTAGAAAGGATGATATTCTCATCTTTCATGGTTAAGATACGAGCGTTTTTGAATAAAATCTTCATAGTTACCTGCTTTCACACATCTCTTTGAGATGTAGTTCATATTCATGTAGCTGTTTCGCTACTTGATTTAACTTGTCTTGGGATGGAGTTGGTCCCACCATTTCTTTAACATTAAATGGTTTACCAATGACCAATCTAGTCATATGCCAAATATTCTTTCTTCTTTCATGATATACCGGAATAATTGGTTTGTCGCTTAGATAAGCGATTAAAACAACGCCACCTTTAAAATCATCAATTTGGTCATCTCTTTTAATATGGCCTTCTGGGAATAAGCCTAAGACATGTCCATTAGCGACATATTGGCTTAAAAACTTAATTGTTTGTAAGGATGGTTTGTTGCGGTCAATTGGATATGATAGGAAGACGTTTTTATAAAGCCACGCTAGGAACTTATTTTTAATGAGTTCAGACATAAATAGGAAATGTAAACGCCTTGAAAGAAACGCTGTTAGTAGGATAAATGGATCCGAGAAGCCAACATGGTTAGAGGAAATAATTGCCCCACCTTTAATTCTCTTTTTAGCTTCTACGCCATCATATGTCTTTTTAATACGATACCAGAGCATTGTCTGCCAAAAGCCAAACCATTTCACAAAATCATAGAGAATGTATTTGAAGGAAAATAGCTTTGCTTTAGGGACTTTTTGCGCTTTCTTATTAGTCTTCTTCATATCTAACTTTTTATATAATATATAATCTTCCTTATATATTCAAATTATTGTTGCGATGTGTCTTTACTTTATAAGGCGTGTTTGTTATATTTAACAAAGTAAAGCGATGAAAGAAACAAGTAAGCTTAACGATGTTTTCTAGAGAGCGACCGGTTGCTGCAAGGTCGTAAACTAATTAAGCCGAATACATTCTGGAGCTGCTTCCTGAACATATAAGTAGGGAAAGACGGGTTCGCCCGAAATAGCGAAGTGTCACTGACACACTAAGGGATAGCTTGTGAAAGTTATCTAAATAGAGGTGGTACCACGATTAATCGTCCTCTGTTCCATGTTTTTGGAATAGAGGTTTTTATTTAATAAAGGAGATTCAAAGATGAAAATCTACGAAGAATTACAAAGAAGAGGATTAATTGCCCAAGTTACTGATGAAAATGAAATTAGAGAACTCATCAATAATGGAGGAGCAAGATTTTATATTGGCTTTGACCCAACTGCTGATTCATTACACGCTGGTCACTTCATGACGTTAGTTTTAATGAAGAGACTACAATTAGCCGGTAACAAACCAATCGTTGTTTTAGGTGGCGGCACTGGTTTAGTGGGCGATCCAAGTGGTCGTACAGATATGAGAGCGATGCTCACTGAAGAACAAATTGCCCATAACTGTGAGCGTTTTAAAGAACAAATTGGACGCTTCATTGAATTCGGTGAAGATAAGGCTGTTTGTGTGAACAATGCTGATTGGCTAAAAGGGTTAAAATATGTTGAACTTTTAAGAGATGTTGGAGCCTGTTTTTCCGTTAATAAAATGTTAACTGCGGAATGCTATAAGCAAAGAATGGAAAAAGGTCTAACATTCCTTGAATTTAACTACATGATTATGCAGTCTTATGACTTCTATTATTTACATGAACATTATGGCTGTAATATGGAATTTGGTGGCGATGACCAATGGAGCAACATGCTTGCTGGTACAGAACTCATCAGAAAGAAAACAGGTAAAGATGCCTTTGCTTTAACTATTCCTTTATTAACTAATAGTGAAGGTAAGAAAATGGGTAAATCTGTGAAAGGTGCTTTATGGCTTGATAAAGAAAAAACATCCCCATACGAATTCTTCCAATACTGGAGAAACGTTGATGACGCTGATGTCGATAAATGCTTAAAAATGATTACTTTCTTACCAATCGATGAAATCGAAGAGATGACAAAGTGGCCAGGAGAAAGAATCAACGAGAAGAAAGAAATCTTAGCTTTTGAAATTACTAAGTTAGTGCATGGTGAGGAGGAAGCTAGAAAAGCATTAGAGGCCGCAAGAGCGTTATTCTCTGGTGAAGGCGATGACGCAAATATGCCAACCACAGAAATCGAACTTGAAAACGATATCGGTTTATTAGATTTATTAGTCTTAACAAAGTTAGCCGCTTCTAAAGGCGAGGCTAGAAGACTTATCGATCAAGGTGGTATTTCTTTAAATGGTAATAAGATTAGCGATGTCAATTTAAGAATCACTAAAGCCGATTTAAGTGAACCACTTAAGATTAAAAAAGGTAAAAAAGCCTTCCATAAAGTTGTTTTAAAGTAGCACTCTACTAACTTTTAAAAGTCAAGTAGACTAGCAATAAACATCTAGAGATTTTTGTCTAGACACAATGGATAACATTTCGTTGTACCTTTGTCTTACAATTTTTATAGAGGTCGAAGTAAAATGAAAATCACTATTGTTTGTGATGTCTTAGGAGAGGCCAATAATGGTACTTCTCTAGCGGCATACAATTTAATAAATACATTAGTTAATAAAGGACATGATGTGAAAGTCATTTGTCCTGATCCAGAAAAGAAATGCATTGCCGGATATTATATCTTAAAAAGATTAAATCTCGGTTTCCTTAATAACTATCTTAAAAAGAACGGTGTTTCTTTAGCGAAAGGTAGTAGAAAGATTATTAAAGAAGCGTGCAAAGACGCTGATATTGTCCATGGCTTGGTGCCATTTGCCGCGGCAAAAAGCGCTTTAAGATATTGCCATAAGCACAATATTCCATTCACCACTGGCTTCCATATGCAAGCGGAAAACTTTACCAGTCATATCTTTATGATGGCTAGTAACCTTGTTAATAGAGGTACCTATGCTTACTTATGGAGAACCTATTATAAAAAAGTGGACGCTATCCACTACCCAACTGAATTTATCAGAGATTACGTTAAAGAATATAATAAGAAAAATGTTCCTAGTTATGTCATCTCTAATGGTGTCAATTTTAAGTACTTTTACCCACGTCAAATTAAGCGACCAGATAACCTAAAAGATAAGTTTGTCATTATCATGTCAGGTAGGTTATCTAAAGAGAAGAATCAACAAGAGCTTTTATACGCTGTTAAACGTTCAAAATACGAGAGTAAAATTCAAATCATGTTAACGGGTGATGGTCCTAGAAGAGAGTATCTA
This sequence comes from uncultured Erysipelotrichaceae bacterium, assembly GCA_902782395.1. Next base: position 4,596 of record CACZNF010000076.1, read on the forward strand.
GAGAGCATCGCGAAAAAGTTAAACTTCACTAATCCAGTTATTCAAAAATTATATAAACATGAGGAACTTAATACCGCTTTGTGGTGTGGTGATTTATATGTCCACACTTCCATCGTCGAAATCGAAGCCATCTCTTGCTTAGAAGCTATCGCTACAGGGATGATTCCTGTCATCGCGGATAGTAAGAAAAGTGCTACTCGTATGTTTGCCCTAGATAGTCGCTGTACGTATCAGTCAAAAAACATCGATGATTTAACTAAACATATTGATTATTGGATTGAGCATCCAGAAGAAAAGAAAGAATTACAAGCTAAATATCAAGGCTTCATTAAACAGTTTGACTTTGAGACTTGTATGGACAATATGGAAAAGATGCTTGTCGAAGTTAAAAAGAACTGGGACGAAAAACATCAAAAATAAAAGACCTTAAAGGTCTTTTTTTATTCTTCAACGAAGGTGACTTTAGCAAGGAAAGAAGTTCCTCCATCAACTTGCACTTCAATAGTTTCTGGATTATTTGAATCAGAATAAACAGAGACTTTATCTTTTTCTCTAATCTCTTTCATGTAATTCAAAGAGATAAATGTTGGACGATGTGTCTTATAAAATTCAAAGTCATGGACATCCATTAATAATTCGACATAACGGACATTGTTCATGTGGCAGTTAAAGTCTAAATCACTATAATGAATAGTTCTTGTTTCGATAAGACTCTTTTCTTCGCTAGCGGCGATTTTACCTGGTAATGGTAATTCATACTCGCTTGTCTCAGGTGGAAGCTTCTTAATTGTGTCTTTATCAACGATAACTTTTCTTGTTTTCGCATCGATTAACGCCCAAATGGAAGAAGCTCTAATAATGACGTTATTATTTTCATCTAAGATATAGAAGTAACG
>CACZNF010000077.1 GCA_902782395.1 uncultured Erysipelotrichaceae bacterium
TAATCATATTCACCATTCTGGTTTCACCCCAGGCTGGATACCATTTAACGTTATGGATTTCGTTTAAGAGTTTTTCTCTAATTGGTTCAATTGAACAGAACCATTGTTTGGTGGCTCTAAAGATGACTGGTTTATGTGTTCTCCAGTCATGTGGATAGCTATGGGTAAATGTTGTGTGTTTAAGTAAGGCACCATTTTCAGTGAGGATTTCTAAAACGACATCATTAGCCTTTTCATAGAAAAGACCTTCGAGTCTTTCGCCTGTACCTTTCATTAATTTACCGTGTTCATCAACTGGGCAGTATGGTTCTAATCCTCTATTTGGATATTTTAAGCAGACTTGATAGTCTTCCACACCATGTCCAGGAGCGGTATGAACTAAACCTGTACCAGCGTCATCGGTAACGTGTGTGCCAACGATGACTAAAGAATCACGATCATAGAATGGGTGTTTGCAGACAACGAACTCTAATTCACTACCTTTGAAGCGTTTGATGAGTTCACATTTCTCTAAACCTAGTTCTTCTTTAAGTTTATCGGCGAATTCAGCGAGGAAAACAAGTTTTCCAAGATTTGTATCGTACTCACCATAAACGAAGTCTGGATGAGCGGAAATCGCTAAGTTAGCCGGTAATGTCCATGGAGTGGTTGTCCAGATGACGAGTCTAGCGTCACTATCAACGACACCTTTACCATCTCTTACAGGGAAAGCGACATAAATACTATGTGATAAAACATCAGCGTATTCGATTTCAGCTTCCGCTAAAGCGGATTCACTACTTGGTGACCAATAAACTGGTTTTAAACCTTTATAAATTAAACCTTGTAAGGCCATGGAAGCAAAGACTTCAATTTGTCTCGCTTCATATTCTTTTTTAAGTGTTAAATATGGATTATTAAAATCGCCTAATAAACCTAAGCGTTTTACTTGTTCTTTTTGTTTAGCTACTTGTGTTAAAGCGTATTCTTCACATTTCTTACGGAATTCGGTGAGTGGAATAGCTTTTCTATCAACACCACTTTTAGTGACCATGTTTTCAATTGGAAGGCCGTGTGTATCCCAACCAAAGACAAATGGTGTCTTATAACCTTGCATATTCTTATAACGGACGACAAGATCCTTAAGAATACGGTTAAGCATGTGGCCACAGTGCATATCGCCGTTCGCGTATGGAGGGCCATCGTGTAAAACAAATTCTTTTGCCTCTTTACGATTGAGGTTCATGTTTTCGTAAACTTTTTCTTCTTCCCATTTTTTCACAAGAACAGGTTCTTTTTGATTGAGATTGCCTCTCATTTCAAAGTCTGACTTGTTCATTAAGAGTGTTTGTTTGTAATCCATAATTAACTCCTTAACAATATAAAAGCGCCCCGTCTAAGGACGCTATAAGCGCGGTACCACCTTAGTTCTAAAGATTTATCTTTAGCACTTGATTCCTTCTTATCCTAGAAGTAAGGGAGGCTTACTATTAGTTCAGCTCTCATACAATGAAGTGATACCTTCATATTCTTCCCGTTTGGCTTCCACCATCCCAAACTCGCTAGCGGTAGTTTTATATGAAGACGTGTCTTCAAGGACGTCATAATTTTATTAAATTATTGAATTAAAGGCAACACTATTAATTTTTAAGGAAGAACTTCCTTCAAAAATATAAGTTAATTGACCTTCTAAAACAGTACTACTAGATGCCCCATATACCTTAGCGATATCTTTGTTATTCACTGTGGTTTGGTTAAGTAAGACACTATCGCCCACTTTGATTGTTAATTTGTAGGAACTATTAACGTTGCCCACAAAGGCTTTGATATAAGCCGCATCAATCTTATAAGAGTTCTTAGTTTTTAAAATGAGCTTAGTTAATGGTTTAGTGCTACTACCAATGGTCATACCGATAGGACTACCGTCTTGATTAATGTTATTAATCGTCATGGTGTTACTTGATGAGATATTAGCAGAACTATCAAAGTTAAATAGGAAGTCAGTGCCACCATAAGTCACTGCTTGATCTTCACCTTTTTTACCCTTGTTAAGTCCCGTGGTATTTAAGAACAATTCACCACTTGAGCAACTCGCTAATGGATTAAGAGTAATGCGATAATTGATTCTTTGTTCACCCGCACTAATTGTAGCCACAATTGATTCACCATCTGCGTCAGAAAAGACGTGTTCACTTAATGAATTGGTGTAACCAGTTGTGACTTGTTCATAGGTGTAATTATTTAATACTTTGACTACTTTGTAGTCATTATCAGCGATTGTTTCACCTGGAGCGTACGCTCTTTTAGCGGATTTTAAAGCGTAATGAGATAATTCCGTATTACTTGAGGCGGAATTAAGAATTCTCTCTGTATCTTGGCAGTCACTAATCTTACCCGCAGTGTCTTTAAGGTTGCCAAAGACATAATCAACTAAATGTGGATAATCAACGAATGGATTGCGGTTGCCTTGAGCGTAACCATCGATATCATTGATATCTTTATAGACGGAGATGTTATGTTGCATCTCTAAATAATCGACAGGATAGTTTTTGTTCCATTCTAGGAGTGTGGATAGATTACCAATGGCAAAGGCGCCACTTTCACCTTGAACATAAGTGACTGGATCTTCGACGACACGTAAACCTTTCATGGTGAAACCGTTTATTTCATCAACTTCATCATTTTTATACATCATTGCCATATAAAATATGGCACGTGCCACTCTACCTTTATCGTTATCACCTGGTTCAAAGTTCACAGGATCAAAGCTATAACCGTCTCTGCCTTGATCGGTTGTGCGATTTTGATAATTAGGGTGAGTTTTATCTGCGACACCATAGTTTTTATTGCCTCTTGATGAGTTAGCGGAAGCATCCGCGGCTATTAAATTGTGGAAATCAGTCGCGCGACCCACTCTTTTGACGGCATTAGCCGTTAAAGAACCGCACATTAAAGAAGCGCAGAAAGCGTGTTCTCTTTGCCAACCCTTGTTGCTTTCACTCTTATAAACGTCATTTTCACTATAGATGACATCGAGATATTCAAAATCTAAATAAGTATGGTCAGCGTTAATGTTTGTTTGATAATTTGGCGCCGTATAGTTAAGTGGGCGATATGTTTTATGAGAAACGTCATAAAGCTTTTGTTTTAAATCTTCCCCGTTAGTCCAACTAGTAATGTCATGATAATAGCCATCATACGCTTCATTAGTTGGTATAAGACTACTAGTGCTACCGCTACTACTCGTAGTAGAGGAAGATGATTCTTCACTTGAGGTAGAAGAAAAAGAACTAGTTGAATCACTACTGGAAGTAATTACTTCGCTACTTAAAGAACTAGAATGACCACCACAAGCAGTCAATGCTAGCGCAATAAATAGTGATGCGACAGTTCTTAATTTCATTAGTTTTGTAAGAAGTCTGGAAGAATGGAATTGGTATCCATATCTTCTTCTGAATTTTCTTTTGGCTCTTCTTCCTCTTTAGAAAGAGAAGTAAAGACAGTATTTTCTTGTGGGCGAGATGGCGCTTGATAAGAAGAAGTCTTAGAGAAGTCAAAGTCTTCTTCAAAGTCACTAGCGATTACGCTCACTAAGATTTCATCGTTAAGTTGGTCGTTAATAGCGACACCGAATTTGACGTCAACATCGTGACCAGAAGCATTAATTAATAGGTTAACAGTGTCTTGCGCATCGAATAAGGAAACGTTAGGACCACATGTGACCGCGACAATCGCTCTTCTAGCTCCAGAAATAGAAGCTTCTAAAAGTGGAGAATTGAGCGCTGCATTAGCGGCATCTTTGGCTCTATTTGGGCCAGAACCCACACCAAAGCCGATCATCGCCACACCAGAATCTTTTAAGGTGTTACGGACATCAGCGAAGTCTAAGTTAATAACGGCTGGTAAAAGAATAAGATTAACAACAGTTTTAACTGATTGGGCCAAAACTTTATCAGATTCGTTGAATGCTTGAGAAATAGAAGCATTACCAGCGGTCATTAAGAGTTTATCGTTACTAACGACGATAATAGCATCGACGTTTTCTTTTAATTTATTTAAGCCTGCGATGGAATTAACCACTCTCTTTTTACCTTCAAAAGTAAATGGACGAGTGACAATCGCGATGACTAAAGCACCAGCGTCACGGGCAATACGGGCGACAACTGGGGCCGCACCGGTACCAGTACCACCACCCATACCTGCGGCAACGAACACCATATTAGCATCTTTGACAATTTCTCTA
>CACZNF010000078.1 GCA_902782395.1 uncultured Erysipelotrichaceae bacterium
CATTTTCTTAATTGATGAAACTAATACATTAGTTCGTACTCCTGTTTCAGGATATTTGCCATATATTGCTTCGGGCTTATATGGAGCGGTTTTAATATATTTATTAATCATTCGCAGCAACAAACGCTTTATTGAAATCATTTCTATCGTCTTTATGGCTCTATCAATTGGCTCTGGTTTAGTCCTCCCATTTATCTTTGGTAGCGATTATTCTTCAATGTTCTGCGTTACAATGGCGATTTCTTTATTCGCCTACTATGAACTTACTGTTCTACAATTAACCAAAAAAGATTCATTAACCGAACTACTTAACCGTCATGCATATTATTCTGATTTGAAAAGCTATGATGATGAAATTACCGCAGTTATATCTATAGATATGAATGGTCTTAAACGCATTAACGATAACTATTGTGCTTTTCTCGTTCTCTTAAACGCCGCCAATATGGCTATCGTGTCGGTGGCGATGAGTTCATGATTATTTGTCGAAAGAATAGTGAAGAAGAAGTTGTCGCTTTAGTGGATCGTATTCGTAAATATGTTGGTGAGACTAAATATAGCTGCTCAGTTGGATATAGCTATCGTTCCAATAAAGAAAAAACCGTTGATGATTTAGTTAAAGAATCTGATGTCATGATGTATCAAGAGAAGAGTCTTTATTATCAACAATCTGGTATTGATAGACGTATTATTTAAAAAAACTTTTTCCCTCTTTATATCTTCTATGCATAATGCTTAAAATATTAGTGACAATCACTATATTTTTGGGAGTTATTATGGAGAAGAGATTTTATAATATTTCAAACAAAAAACCATTTTTACTTTTATCTTTGGCTGTCATTGCCGCTTTAGCGGCGTGTCAAAATGTTGATAAAAAGAGCCAGTCAAGTCAAGAACCTGAATATAACATTGTAAGACCAACAATCACACCTGATTACGACACTTACGCTATCGGAGCGGAACCTGCTGGCTTCAACATGACATATTATTCAGATATATATTCTCGTGGCTTTGCGTGGTTAACAGATTTAACAGCACAAGATTCTAAATTATATTTAGTGCAATCTGATAAAGGCCAAGAAGCTGATTTCACTAATGCCACTCTAGTGGAAGGAACATCCGTTGAAATTGAAGTCAAAAAAGATGGTACTTTCACCTCCAAAGATGGTTCTATTCCAACTAAAAAAGGTTCTGGTTCTAACGAAGTAAACTTAAATCTCTATTCGCATAAAGTTCATGTTGAAAACTTAGAAAAAGGAAAAGCCTATAGCTATAAAATTGGTAGTGAACAAGGCTGGACATATGGTGCTTTTATCGTTGAAAAAGAAGCGGCAAAAAGCATCACCGCAATTCACACAAGTGACGCACAAACTAAAGACAATTCCAAACTTAATGTTTGGAGAAATACATTTGTTAAGGCTGTTGATCAAGCAGGAAAAGGCTTAGATTTTGCTTTGTATAATGGTGACCAATTTGACCAAAATAACTCATCTGGTAAAGATGGTACTCCAGCAAGATTTTTAAGACACACTAAGGCTATCGATATCATTGCCGATTATAAGTTTGATATCCCATACATGGCTAGCAGTGGTAATCATGAACCAAGTGTTGTTTACTCAAATTACTTAACAGGTGATATTAATTACGCTAATTGGGCGGATGATGGTTGCTATTATTCATTTGATTATGACTTTGCTCATTTTGCAGTGCTCAACGCTAACAACGTGAACGATGCTCAAATCAACTGGTTAAAAGAAGATTTAGATAAATCTAATAACGCTAAATGGAAGATTGTGATGTTGCACATTTCTCCATACTCAACAGGCGATCACTCTAACAAATCTGAAAACCAAAAAATAGTTGAAAAACTAACACCGATTTTCTCAGAAAAACATGTTGATTTAGTTTTCCAAGCGCATGATCATACATACAATAAAACGCTCCCATACAAGTGGGATGCTGCGGGTTATACGACCACCTATAATAACGCGGATGTCGTTAACTTAAGTCCTGAAACAGAAACCAAAGATGAAAGAGTTTATGACAAGAACCCAAATGGTACTTACTACGTAACTACAGGCGCTGCTGGTCATAGACATGGCGCTGCTGAAAGCGATGGCGTCTGGGCAGAAGTCGTTAAAGATGGCGATGAATGGAAAGGCTTGAATAGTAGCAAAACATTCTTATCAAACAAATACAAAATTGAATGTGGCACATTGAAGTATGATAACCAATATGAATCTTACAAGGTTGGTAGTTATACCTCAGCGCAAGATTATCATAAAGGTGACTTAGCAACAGGTAACGTTAACGCTCCAATGTTTGGTGTTTTAAACCTCACTGAATCAACGCTTAGTTATGACGTTTATACCGCTAAAGAAAATGAAGTCAAACTCTTCGATAGCATCGACGTTTTAAAGGCGTAAAATAAGCAACATATTTAAGAGGCACAGTCGAAAAACTGTGCTTTTTTAATGCAAAACCACTTAGCAACATTGTCTTCGCGTTTAAGCGCATTGATACACCTAGATATTATGCACATATATGCATATGCATTACACATTGGCACATTAGTAACACCAGTTACTCTGGTTTTCTTGAATATATGCGAATTTTTTGATATGTTTTATGCAAAATTTATATCCTTAAGAAAGAAAAGAGCTTATATGATTAAGATTCGGAAAACATTCATTGTAGGCATAGCCGCTCTCCTTGGAGCGGTCAGCCTTTCCGCGTGCGAGCTCCCTAGCGACACGCCTCCATCATTAAGCAGTGAAACATCACAAGTCGAAGAAAAACTTCTTGTTGATATCGCTGCCACAAATAACAAAGCCAGCTACGAAGTTGGCGAATCATTAGATATTACTGTTAAAGCACATTATTCCGATGGTTCATATGAAGAAGTCACTGATTACGAAGTTAGTGGTTTCTATAACGAAAATCCAGGTGTTCAATCCGTCACCATTAACTACAAAGGCAAAGTTGCTGTCGTTAACGTCTATGTTAATCCAAGGCCTGTCGTCTTGGAAAACATCGTTGTTACCGATAACAAAGCCACAAGTGGTTATGAAATTGATGACGAATTAGATATTGATGTAGTTGCTAATTATTCTGATGGCACAACCGTTGAATTAACTGACTATACTATTACAACATTTGATAATCAAAATGCTGGTCAACAAGAATTAGTGGTGACCTATCAAGATAAAACCGCTAAAGTTACTGTTACCGTTAATCCAAAGCCTATCGTCTTGGAAAACATTACAGTTACCGATAACAAAGCCATCGATGGTTATGAAATCGGTGATGAATTAGATATCACTGTTATTGCTACATATTCTGATGGTCATACCGAAGAACTTCAAGCCGGTGAATATGCTGTCACTGGTTATGACAGTATGTCCAGTGGCCAAAAAGATTTAGTGGTCACATATAACGGTAAAACTTTTGATTTAGATGTCACAGTTAATCCTGCTAAGTTAGTGAGAATCGAAGTCGTGGATAACAAGGCTGAAGCCGGTTACGAATATGATGAAGAATTAGACTTAACAGTCACTGCTTACTATACCGATAATTCCGTTGTTGAAATCAAAGACTACGAAGTCGAAGGCTACGATAACGAATTAGCGGGTAATCAAGAAATTACAGTTACTTTCGAAGAAAAGACCGCTAATGTCACCATCTTCATGAAAGCTAATACATTCCCAGTCACGCCATTTGAAACATTCGTCGTGGCTAAAGATGTTTGGGTTGAAGTACCAGTTCCATATGGTACAGGCACATGGACAAACGGTACAGCGTCAGATACACAATTTGGTGTTGGTTTCCACGCTGAAACCCCAGATAACGCAAAAACATCCATCGATCTCAAATACACTAAAGTGTTAGAAGAAGATGGATGGAATGTCGTAAGAACAAATACCAAATACGTCGCCAAGAAAGGTAACGCAGTTATTAACTACCGTACTCGTCGTAATGTCTTCTCCTTTAACTTATTTGTTACTGGTGAACCAAGACCTGTTTATGCTGAAAGCTTTGAGTTAAGAGGTCCAGAACAACTTGCTCAAGGTAAGACAACAACCCTTACCATTAAATACACACCAAGCAACGCTAACCAAAAACCATACTTATGGACATCTAGCGATGAAACAATCGCTACAGTCGATGAAAATGGTTTAGTAACCGCTCTTGAACTTGGCACAGTGACAATTACTGCCGTAGCTAAAAACGCTAACCAAGAAGATATCAGTGCAACATTCGATCTTGAAGTTATTGAATATGTTGGTGATGCTTGGACAATCATGCTTTACCTTTGTGGTTCTAACTTAGAAAGTGATTATGGTGCCGCTAGTGAAGACATCGCTGAAGTTTTAGCGGT
>CACZNF010000079.1 GCA_902782395.1 uncultured Erysipelotrichaceae bacterium
TCATATAAAATCTCAAAATCAGGCATCGCTTTCCATTCGTCTGAATTGATTAAGGTGTTTTTAATAGTGAAGATAAGGGTTAGATATTGTTTGCCTCTTTTGGTTACACTATCAGGTATTCCTTGCGCAATCGGGCAATCTTTTGAAGTGATAACTTTATCGTTAATTTCAAAGACATAATCAATTGATGGGTTTGAAGCTATACTGGAGCCTTCATATGGATAATAATCATCAGCGTAAGAATATACATTTATCGATTTTGCCATCGTATAGATTTCGCTGATATTAGGATATTGATAAGTAGCTATATATTCTTCTGGCTGTCTTTCTCTGACATATTTCGTTTTTATTAGTGTTCCAGTTCTAGAATCATATGAAGAGTCCAATCGGACACCCCAGGTAAGCACAAAATAGAAATCTTCTTGTTCCACTGAAAAAGAAGGGAAATTACTAGTAGAACATGATGAAATCGCCATTAATATGGTGATAGGAATGAGTAAAAACTTTTTATTCATATTGAAGCCCTCCTACTAATAAGACGATATTTTTTAATGATGTTGCTAAAACTATTTTAACAAAAAAACAGTGACTAATATCATCACTGTTATTTTCAAATGGGTCAGAAGCACTATTTTGATACAAAGTGAGAACACTTGCATACAGTGCATACACTTTATTTTGATTTCAATATATGCTCCATGAACACTGATCTGGTTTTCATTCCCATTTTTTCATAGAATTTTAATGCGGCATCATTACCTGGCCAAACATTTAATGTAATTTCGTAGCAGTCATTCTCTTTTGCGGTTTCCACTACTTTTTGGTATAAGGCTTTGCCGATACCTTGTTTACGATATTTTTCATCGACGCATAAGTCATCTAAATGGAAAACCTTTATAGGATACATATTTGAGGTGGGTACTCTAATTTGGCACATCGCATAGCCCACGACATAGTCGTTTATAACAGCTACATATATTGGTTTGCCATCATCGTTAATCATGCCTTCAAGCTGTTCCTTACCATATTTAGTTGTTCCAGACATGAATAAATCAGGCCTTAATTTAGCGTGGATTTCTAAGACCTGAGATAGTAAATCTAATAATCTAGCAATGTCTTCTTTTTTAGCTCTACGAATTTCCATTTGCTTTATTCTACTATGCAAAAATAAAAAACGATACTGATTATCGTATCAATATCGTATTTCTTTAATGGCGGAGTAGGAGAGACTCGAACTCTCGCACCAGTTACCCGATCTACTTCCTTAGCAGGGAAGCCCCTTCACCAACTTGGGTACTACTCCAGTGCGCCCCTTATCTTAACATAAAGGGCGATTAGAATTAAATAAGAAATTTAAGAAATTAATAGGCCTTTGCGAATAAAACAACTTTTTTAGCCTTTTTACCACACACTGGGCATGTATCCGCGAATGCAATTTGATTGAATGGCATGCAGCGTGCGGTCGCGGTTGTGAGTTCTTTAATCTTGTTTTCACAAGCTTCATCGCCACACCACATCATCTTAGCATAGCCACCTTTATCTAAAGCGGCATCTAAGTCTTTAAGATCAGTTACTTCAGTAACGTGTTCTAATAAGTATTGGCTGGCCTTTTCATACATTTCTTGATGGATTTGTTTGAATAATTGAATGACAGTATCCACCATTTCTTCTTTCTTAACGGTAAGTTTACGACCATCGTGACGAACAGCGATTGTCACCACACCTGCTTCAATGTCTCTTGGACCGATTTCAATACGGACTGGGACACCTTTCATTTCATATTCGGAATATTTCCAACCTGGTGTTTTATCAGATTCATCACATTTGACTCTGACACCAGCGTCTTTTAACATCTTTTCTAATTCTCTTGCAGCTGGGATAACACCTGGTTTTTGTTGCGCAACAGGAATCACCACGGCTTGGATTGGAGCGACATATGGTGGTAAGGATAAGCCATTATCATCACCATGTACCATAATAATCGCGCCTAATAAACGTGTAGAGACACCCCATGATGTTTGATGAGGATTATATAATTTACCATCTCTACCTTGGAATTTGATACCAAACGCTTCTGCGAAGCCAGTACCAAAGTAATGGGTTGTACCACTTTGTAAGGCTTTACCATCTGGCATTAAAGCTTCGATGGAATAGGTTTCTAAAGCACCAGCGAATTTTTCTTTATCAGTTTTTCTACCTTTGGTGAATGGAATTGCTAAAACGTCACGGCCTAAGTCATCGTAGATTTCAAGCATTTTTAATGCTTCTGTACGAGCTTCTTCTTCAGTTTCATGCATAGTGTGACCTTCTTGCCATAAGAACTCAGCGCCTCTTAAGAATGGACGTGTGGTCTTTTCCCATCTCACAACGGAACACCATTGGTTATAAAGTTTTGGTAAATCACGATATGAAGAAATAATCTTTGCGTAGTGTTCACAGAACAATGTTTCACTAGTTGGTCTAATGATTAATGGGTCATCAATCTTTTGACCACCACCGATATCGGCGATTAAACATTCTGGGGCAAAGCCTTCAATGTGATCTTTTTCTTTTTGTAATAAAGATTCTGGGATCACAGTTGGCATATAGACGTTTTGATGTCCTGTTTCCTTAAATCTTTTATTTAAATAGTTTTGGATTTCTTCCCAAATAGCGTAGCCATAAGGACGATAAATGATAAATCCTTTAACGGAAGAATAATCCATTAATTCTGCCTTACGACAGACGTCAGTATACCACTGCGCGAAATCGTCTTCTTGACGGGTAATCGCGTCATTTTTTACTTGGTTATTTTGAGCCATAATTTTATCCTCTCTGATGATTTGAATCATCCATAGTTATAAGCTTTTCAATCTTCTTCTTTTCTAATGGTAAGAGCATATCGTTGCTGGAAGAGATTGTTTCAGAAGAAACGATACTCACACCTGATTTAATAATCAGTTCTATTGATTGCCAACCTTCTAAATCGGTGGCGATAATAGGTCGATGGTACTTGAGTAATGATTCGATAAGAGAGTGAATTGATAATCGTACACGATTATTCTTCTTAATTTCACCAATCATCATCGAACCAGCGACGAAGTAGTCAAAGTTATAATAAACACTTGGATCTAATAACAAGTTTTTATCCTTCATTAACATAGCGAGCTCAAAGTGTCCGCTTCTTAATTTTTTGAGGGAATTATTGAGCAACTCTAAGTTAGAAGCGTTCTCGTTAATCTCTTGTTCATTAAACACTAAGACTAAGTGAATTAATTTCGATTGTGGGATTTGCGATAAGATTTCGTACATGTGTTCGATATCTTGCAAAGACACAAGCATGAACAATCTTAAATCATCTGATTGTTTTTCGCTAGCGAACTTTGGAATAACATAGCGGGAAATCATCGCAAAGAACTGTTTGCTCATGTCCACTTTCGCAGCGTATTTGCTCATTTCTGCAAATGAGGCGAACGGGGAATCATAAGCTTTAATGTATTCAAAGTAACCAATTGTTTTACGTTTAGAGACATCAAAAATAGGTCTAAATAAATAACGTAAACTATTTGGTTTCATGAGGTTTTCAACTTCTTCACGATAGCGATCAAGTTCGATAAGTGGCGCTGCTTGCTTTTGATAAAGCAAGATTTCTTGACCATTATGTTGTGCGGACATACAAGCTTCTTGAGCTTTGACCACCATGGAATCAAAGTCTTGATAGTATTGGGCGTTTTCCACAACACCGATAGAGAAGTTAATAGAATCCGCAAAGCCATTAACACCAATGCACTTTTTAATGTTATGCGCCATAGAGGTGGCTAAAACCATCGCTTCATCGCGAGAGGCAATTCTTAAATCGAATAAAAGTAATTCGTTTTCGCCACCATCGATGATTTGACGAGACACTCTTGGATTAGAAGCATATGGATAAACGACATTCTTTAATGTCACAATCATGTAGCGTTCAATCTTATCATTTGATAAGAATTTTTGTCTAATGTAATAGAAACGAATAGCAAAAGTGAAACCCTTTAAGCTCTTTTCTTTAAGAATAAGGGATTCCATTGTGCTTCTTTTAACCACACCAGTAAATGGAGAT
>CACZNF010000080.1 GCA_902782395.1 uncultured Erysipelotrichaceae bacterium
ATCTCTCCAAGTAGAGATCATAACTATTTCTATCTTATCTTAAGAGCCGCTTGTATCATGACTAATAAGAAAAAGAATAAAGTCATCACAAGACAGATATTCAATTTGATGGCCTCTTTAACAGGAAGTGGTTCCACTAGTGATGAAAATACCATTGCCTTATTAATGCGAATCGGTAACCGCTTATTACTCGAAAAGAGATTCAAAGAAGCAAGACGTTACTATGAAGAAGTCTTAAATATTGATGAGGCTAACTGTGACGCGAGATGGGGCTTAGTTAAATGCGATATCAAGAAGCCATCTAACTACAGCATCTTATTCTATAGAAAATCACTTAATGATTTATCTTCTTATAGAATGCTTGTCGCGGTTCATGAAGAAAAGCATCCTAACCAAGTTAATCATTATTTAGCCTTCTACGAAGCTATTGAAAATATTAAAAACGGTAAAGGCAAAGAAAAGAGAAATCTATATAAAGCCTTTAGAAATAGACACAATAGATTAATGAAGATGGATAATCCATACGATACACCTGTGGAAGAAATCATTATTTCCATTGGTAATGGCACCTTAATTCAAGAAGCTAAAAAAGCACCAAAGACAAAGTCTTCCACTCCTAATGTAAGCAGTTATTCTTTCGCTAAAGAAAGAGTACAGGTGTTCTTTAATATCTTGTTATTAGCTATTGCTCTTGCAGCGGTTATTTTGCTAAAGCCTGAATCAGCATACGTAGTGTTACTAGGAGTATCCATTGTTGCCGCTTTAATGGCGAGATTTGGATATGGCCATCTAACAACAGGTAAGAATCCATATAAGCCACTTCTTATTGTGTTTGGTATATTGTCCGTTGTTCCATTTATTGTGATTAACGTGATTCTTCATACTCAACAAAGCACTCTTGAGATCTTGGGTGGCACCATAAAAACAAGTAATCCAACATATGATAAAATGCTTCCTGGTTTAATATGGGCATCGCTTTTAGCGGTTGCTAACTTAATCGTAACAATTGTTAGAAAGACTAAACCAAGTTCATCAGATTGTGATTGTTCGAATGTCTATTTCTATTACTTGCTATCAATTATGACAATCTATGCTGCAGCAATGGGTGGTTACAACCTCGCTATTACTTACATTGATACTGGAAGAATGTTTGGCTTTGTAATCTCTGCTACGCTTGAAGGCTTCATGAATGGATTTATGCCAGCATTCCCAGCTGTTTTAACTGCTGTAACACCTCTTGTTTTAAGACTATTTAGGGGGAGTGGATTATGAGAAAAAAATCATTAGTGTTCTTAGCGCTTGCCGCTATTAGTCTATCAGCATGTTCCTATAATCCATTTAATGAATTCACAGGTATTAATTTTAATTTCTCAATCTCAAACAGCCTTGAAGTAAATCAAATTTTAGACAAGATTGTTTGGGAAAGAAATGAGGAGTGTACCTCATATGACGTATATGTCCATCCTGATGAATCTTCTACATCATCAAGTTCTAAAAAGTCAGAACCAACGGTTCTCCAGACGCTTAATCGCTGTGGATTTACATATGACACATCTTTACTCGGTAAGAGAATTCAAATCGTTGGATATAAGTACAATGAAAAGTACGAAAAAACAACAGTTTGTAAATCAAAGATTATTACCTTACCAACGAAAGCGCCAACTTTTACCGCTTCTTCTTCAGAAACACTTACACTTAATTATAATAATGTTTCAAACTATTCCAGATCGGGCGTTGTTAATATTCCTGCTAGTGTTACTCATCTTGAATTAGGTCACTTTGCTGGCTCAGGCACCATTTTGTTGGCATTTAAATTTGATGAAAGACCAAGTGGTGATGTGGTTAGAATTAGTTTAAATAATACTGAGTTTAAGTCATCTTCTTCTACTTTGCCAGCAATTGACTATGGTGGCACAAATAAGGATGTTACATTCGTCTTCAGGTTTGAAGGAAGTAACTATATTACTGGTGGAGATTCAACATCATATACATATTCAGCTAGCAACGCTATAAACCTACCAAACGTTTGTTTCTATGATGGTAATGGATCATTAACAATTACTGGTGGTAGTAGTTCTTCTTTCAGTAGTAAATATGAAGATGCTGTTGCTGGATACGCTATTTCCGCTAACAAGATAATTAATTGCGCTACCTCTGATTCAGCTTATATTAAAGCGATAGGTGGTAATGGTGGTGAAGGTATTAAGTATACACGTGGTGGTCATGGTCAACTACCTTTCAATAAAAACGTTAAAGTGTTAACAACATATTCATCTTCAATTGGCATAAAAGGTGGTAATGGTGGAAAAGGTGGCTTAAATGCTTATGGTGGTGACGCTTATGCTTTTAGCTATTTAACTGATGTTGCATATAAAAAATACAAACCAAGTTTCTATAAGCTTGATGAACCTACTCCTGGTGAAGGTGGCACAGGTGGAGGCAAGGGAAAATTAATCACCAAATAGAAACTATCACTTTTTAAAAATTGGTGTCTTTATAAAATAAGGCACCTTTTTTCATGCCTTTAAAATCTTTCTATAAATAAAAAACAATACAAGAATAACGGACACGTGCTAAACTTA
Organism: uncultured Erysipelotrichaceae bacterium; assembly: GCA_902782395.1. Next base: position 2,583 of record CACZNF010000080.1, read on the forward strand.
TACGCATATGAGTGAAGATTTATTAAAACAATACGAATATTACAAATCATTAAATCTAAACATTAATATGGCCAGAGGTAAACCTTCTCCTGAACAATTAGATTTATCTTTACCTATGCTTGATATCGTTAATTCAAAGACTAAATGCTTTGATGAAGATATCGATTGCCGTAACTATAGTGCTTTAGAAGGCATTCCAGAAGCCAAAAAGTTATTTGCTGAGATTATGGAAATCCCTGTAGAGAACACTGTTGTCTGCGGTGCTTCTTCTTTAAACATTATGCATAACTTATTAGTGAAGTCTATGCTCGTGGGTGTTGAAGGTGGTATTCCATTCTCTAAACAAGAAAAACTTAAATGGTTATGTCCTGTTCCAGGATATGATAGACATTTCGCCATGACGGAATATTTTGGTTTTGAAATGATTAATATCCCAATGGATGATAATGGCCCAGATATGGATATGATTGAAGAATATATTAAAGATCCAACAGTTAAAGGTATTTGGTGTGTTCCTAAGTATTCCAATCCAACGGGTATTATCTATAGTGATGAAGTGATTAGAAGATTCGCTAAACTTAAACCAGCCTCTAAAGACTTTAGAATTTATTGGGATAACACATATACATCTCAACTATCTTTTAACGGGGAAGAAGAACCAGTACTTAACATTTATGATGAATGTTTAAAAAATGGCACTGAAGATTTAGTGTATATCTTTGCTTCTACTTCTAAGATGACATTCCCAGGTAGTGGTGTTTCCGCGGTGGGTTTCTCTCTTAATAATAAGAAAGACTATTTAGATTACTTACAATATCAAACCATTTGTTTTGATAAATTAAATCAATTAAGACATGCAGAATTCTTAAAAGATAAACCAACGATTATCAAACATATGAAGAAACACGCTGCTATCTTAAAACCAAAGTTTGAAACAGTATTAAATATATTCGAAGAAGAACTTAAGGGTATTGCGACATTTACTAAACCAACAGGTGGTTACTTTATCTCCTTGTATGTTCCAGGCATCGCTAAAGAAGTGGTGGCCAAATGTAAAGAACTAGGGGTGACATTGACCGCTGCGGGAAGTGCTTACCCATATGGTAAAGACCCTGATAATTCACATATTAGAATTGCCCCAACGTTTGTCTCCTTAAAAGAGTTAGAGACCGCTACTAGGGTATTATGCTTAGTTATTAAGCTATTAGCTGATAAAAAATAAAAACGTTCCTAATTTGGGAACGTTTTTCATTCGTCGACCAGGGCAGTTACCATCCTGGAACACCGTACCCACCTATTGCTAGGTGCGTCGTGGTCGTGCACTGATTCTCCACCTTCGACGAATTAATTATATCATATTTTTACTTGCTATACTTATTTTTAATAAAGTCGATGAAGTTTTCTTCGAGTGTAGAGAGTTGATGACCCTTACGCCAGACGAAGAGGTAATCGACTTTTTTCTCTTCACCTTCAATCTCTTT
>CACZNF010000081.1 GCA_902782395.1 uncultured Erysipelotrichaceae bacterium
AAATTATAATACTTAAAAAAGGCAAGGAGCCCGAAGCATATGAGTAATGTACCGGTAAGGAGTCCCCGCCTGTATGCCGTTCTTTTTTCATCAGCCCTCGATATCAGAATGGAAGAACCCCAGACCACGAAGCTGGTAGAGAGTAAAAGCGGAACATACTCAGGGCATGCTGAAAAATAAAAATAGTAGCTAATTATAAGCAGCACATGGGGAAAACTGCTTTTAACTATACGAAAGAAGAATAAGGAGAGATTTTTATGCTCAAAATTAAAAAGAGAGATGGTACTATTGAAGAATTCGATATTACCAAGATTGAAAATGCCATTGAAAAAGCTTTCATGGCAGAACATAAGTTCTACAATCACGATATTATTGAAATGCTCGCATTACGTGTAACCAGCGATTTTAACCGTAAAGTCGTCAACGAAACCATTGGTATCGAAGACGTTCAAGACTCTGTTGAAATCGTCTTAATTCAAGCCGGTTACGTGGATGTCGCGCGTTCCTATATTATTTATCGTAAACAACACCAAAACTTACGTGACATTAAAGAAACAAATCTTAACTACAAGAACGTTGTTGATAACTATTTAAAGATTAACGACTGGCGTGTTAAAGAAAATAGTACTGTCACCTATTCCGTTGGTGGTTTGATTTTATCAAACAGCGGCGCTGTTACCGCTAATTACTGGTTAAGTGAAGTCTATGATGATGAAATTGGTAACGCTCATAGAAACGCTGAAATCCACATCCACGACTTATCCATGCTCACAGGTTACTGTGCTGGTTGGTCATTAAAACAATTAATTCAAGAAGGTTTAGGCGGTGTTCCTGGTAAGATTACCTCTTCTCCAGCTAACCACTTAAGCACCCTTTGTAACCAAATGGTTAACTTCTTAGGCATTATGCAAAACGAATGGGCTGGCGCACAAGCCTTCTCATCCTTCGATACATATTTAGCGCCTTTCGTTAAAGTTGATCACTTAACATATAAAGAAGTTAAACAATGCATTCAATCATTCATCTATGGTGTTAATACACCATCCCGTTGGGGTACACAAGCTCCATTCACCAACATCACATTAGACTGGGTTGTGCCAAACGATATGGCTGAACTCAACTGTTTAGTGGGTGGCAAAGAAATGGACTTCAAGTACAAAGACTGTGTTGAAGAAATGGCAATGGTCAATAAAGCCTTTATCGAAATCATGATTGAAGGTGACGCGAATGGCCGTGGTTTCCAATACCCAATCCCAACCTATTCCATTACTCGTACATTCGACTGGAATGAAACAGAAAACAATAAACTCTTATTCGAAATGACAGCGAAATATGGTACACCATACTTCTCTAACTACATCAACTCCGATATGGAACCAAGTGACGTTAGAAGTATGTGCTGCCGTTTAAGACTCGACTTAAGAGAATTAAGAAAGAAATCTGGTGGTTTCTTCGGTTCTGGCGAATCTACAGGTTCTATCGGTGTTGTTACTATCAACATGCCAAGAATTGCTTATTTAGCCACAGATGAAGCTGACTTCTATGCCAGACTTGATCACATTATGGATTTATCCGCTCGTTCACTTAAAGTGAAGAGAAATACAGTCACCGCTTTATTAGAAGCTGGCTTATATCCATATACCAAGAGATATTTAGGCACATTCAATAACCACTTCTCCACAATTGGTTTAGTCGGTATGAATGAAGCTTGCTTAAATGCTAACTGGATTAGAAAAGATTTAACCAATCCTGAAGCTATCCAATTCACCAAAGATGTTCTCAATCATATGAGAACAAAATTATCCGACTATCAAGAATTATATGGTGACTTATATAACCTTGAAGCCACACCAGCTGAATCTACAGCGTTCCGTTTAGCCAAACATGATAAGGCCAAATATCCAGATATCATTACCGCTAACGACGAAGGCATGACTCCATACTATACCAACTCATCACACTTACCAGTCGGTTATACCGAAGATGTCTTTAAAGCTCTTGATATTCAAGATGGTTTACAAACCCTTTATACATCCGGTACAGTTTTCCACTGTTTCTTAGGACAAAAATTACCATCATGGAAATCATGTATGAACTTTGTTCGTAAGATTGCTGAAAACTATCACATTCCTTACTACACAATGTCCCCAACATATAGTGTCTGTAAAGAACACGGTTATTTAGTCGGTGAACAATTCGTCTGTCCACATTGTGGTCAAAAGACTGAAGTCTATTCTCGTATTACTGGCTATTATCGTCCAATTCAAAACTGGAATGACGGTAAGACAGCAGAATATCACAACCGTAAAGAATACGACCCAGAAAACAGCCATTTGACACATACTTTGAAACAAGACAATTGCGAACAAGAAGAAAAGATCAGTAATGAATCTTTAAACGAAATCTTATTATTCGCTACAAAGACATGTCCAAACTGTAAGATGGCCAAGATGCTTTTAGATAAAGCCGGTATTGCCTATACAGTTATCGACGCTGAAGATAACAAACAAATGACTTTAAAGTATAAAGTCAACAAAGCTCCAACCCTCATCGTTCCAAACGAAGATGGCTATGAAGTTTTTGAAAACGCCTCAAATATCAAAGGATATATAGAAAGTATTAACTAATATGTACGATGTCATCATTATCGGTGGCGGTCCTGCTGGAATGGCAGTCGCTTTAAATACCCTTAGAAATGGACGCACCTGTCTCCTTTTAGAAAAGGAGAATTTTGGTGGTCAAATGGCGACTTCTCCAAAATTAGAGAACATTCCAGGCATCAAAGCGATATCCGGAATCGAATATAGCGATAAGATGTTTGAACAAATCACCGATATGGGTGCAGAATTTGAACTCGAAGAAGTTGAACAAATCACAAAAGAAGATGAAAAGTTCATCGTTAAGACTAACTATAACACCTATGAATCATGGGTTGTGGTCTTAGCTAATGGCTGTCATCATCGTAAGATGAATCTTCCTCACGAAGATGATTTGGTGGGTAAAGGTATCTCTTATTGTGCGGTTTGTGATGGAGCTTTCTATAAAGGTCAAACCACAAACATCATCGGAGATGCCAATACCGCATTACAATACGCATTACTTTTAAGTAATTATTGTCCAACCGTCAACGTCTTCGCCTTATTCGATCATCTATTCGGCGATCAAATTCTCATTCAAAGAATCAATGATAATCCGAACATTAATGTCACATATAATGTTTCCCTTCAAGAATTTGTCGGTGAAGATGAATTAAAAGGATTAAGATTCTTCGATAAAGCTAATAAGCAAGAATTCCTTGTAGAAACAAACAATGTCTTCGTCGCAATTGGACAAATTCCATGCAATGAACCATTCAAAGATTTAGTGGAATTAGATTCTAAAGGCTTCGTTGTTACCAACGAAAACATGGAAACTTCCTGCGCAGGCGTTTACGCAGTAGGCGATACGCGTGTGAAAGATATCAGACAAGTCGTAACCGCATTAGGTGACGCCAGTGTCGCAAGCGTTTATATCAATCGTTATATTCAATCGTTAAATAGAAATAGTTAAGTTCGACCATGTCGGACTTTTCTTTTGTTTCTTTTTCTTGATAAATACAGAATAATAAATATGTAAAAACAATTTGAAGGAGATAATTATGAGAAAAGTAATTACTTTAGTCGCATGCTTATCCGCTGCCATGGTTTTATCTGGCTGTGAAGTCAAGGCGATGTTGGATGATTTAAATAAAGAGACTGCCGAACTTAAATATGATCGCGCTACAAGCCGTTCAAAATTATTAGAACTTGGCGAAAAGCAAGGTTTCTTGATTGCTTATGACTATGTATCATCCGAAGGAGATAAAGGTACCGCAAAGGTTGGCAATAAAGATGGTTTCTTCTGGGTCTTCAACGACGTCAAAGAAGGCGAAAACGTTGAAAGCTTTGGCAAGGCTGCAGAAGCCAAAACCGATTCCTATGTAGCCTACGATTATAATGAAGAAAGCAACAAGTTCGAAGCGACAGAAACAATTGAAAAAGAAGCATTCGATGCTGTTATTGAAACTGGTGTTAGCTGGTTATGCTCATTCAGTCGATTCCGCTTTAGTGGAAGATGGCAAAGATACAGTCTTGGGAAGAGAATGTACAAAGTACAAATTCAAATATACCTCATCCGCAGTTATCGCTGGAAAGAATGCTGAAATCAATTTATCCGTTGATGATGAATTAGGTATTACCTTAAAAGCGAAAGTCACCGGCATGGATGAAAACGATGCCTCCGCGACTGTTGACTTCGAAGTTAAGTCATTCGCAATTGGAGATGCGGTTGTCTTACCAATATTTGAAAACGCTTTATAAGAAAAAGGGCTTCTAAGAAGCCTTTTTTAATACCCTCTTAAAGATACAAATTTAATATCTTTAGATAATATATCTTTATATTTATTAGCGGTTTCTTCACTTACTTCATGAAGGCCTTTTTGAATGCAACTTTCTCTTTCTACGAACTTTTGAAGATATAACTTCTTCGCACCTTTTAATAATTGGCCCATCTTTATAATATCTTCTTCTTCATGGAACTCGTCGATTAATGTCGTTCTAAATTCATAATCGATTCCGCAGTTCATTAAATAATCAATAGATTGTTTAATTCTTTCGATATTAACGTTCTTTGTTCCAGTTGTTAGTGGGTATTTGATAAATGAGTTTTTAATATCCATCGCAACATAATCAATAAGATGTGATTCATATAAATCTTTGATCGTTTCTGGATTAGTGCCATTTGTGTCTAACTTAATAAGAAAACCAAGTTCTTTTAAGGCAATAATCTTTTCTTTTAAATCCGGCATAAGTGTTGGTTCTCCCCCGGAGACCACTACCGCATCAATTAATCCTTTTCTACTTTTTAGATATTCAAGAATATCTACAAATGGAATTGTCGTATCAGCTTCTAATACTGTTGTCCCATTATGACAAAATGGACATCTAAAATTACATGGCTTGCAAAATAAGACACATGACACTTTATCTTCAAAGTCTAATAATGAAAATTTATCAATTCCGACGAAATCCATGGATTAATATTAGCACATTTTTCATATTTTATATTTATATAAGATAAAAATTTGTTATTATAGTTTTACTATGATTAAAAGCAATATTTCCTGGGATGAATATTTTATGGGTATCGCCTTGCTCTCCGCGATGCGTAGTAAAGATCCCAACACAAAAGTGGGAGCGTGTATCGTGGATGAAAACAAGAGAGTTGTTTCTATCGGTTATAACGGTATGCCATGTGGATGTGACGAAAGTCAATTATCCTGGAACAAAGGCACCGGACTCGATAGCAAATACTTATATGTTTGCCACGCTGAATTTAACGCGATTTTAAATACGAGAAATGGCACCTCTGCGTTAAAGGGTTGTACAGTCTATGTCACATTATTCCCATGTAATGAATGTACAAAAGCTATTATCCAAACTGGTATTAAAGAAGTTGTTTATATTTCTAATAAATATGAACACACTACAGAAACACAAGCATCCTTAAGGATGTTAACCCTCGCGGGTGTAAAAATCCGCCACTACGAAGGTAGAATTCCCGAGATTAGTTATGACCGTTAAAGAATACGTTAAAGTTAGAAAAGAAGAGATTAAAGAACTTGTTTCGAAGATGGAAATTAAACCATCTATCGCTATTGTTCAAGTCAACGAAGATG
>CACZNF010000082.1 GCA_902782395.1 uncultured Erysipelotrichaceae bacterium
GATGCTGCAAATGTTGTTTGACTAACTAAGATATCAAAATCGGCTTTAGAAAGAGTTAATTCTGTACCTGTGGCATCTAAATCAAGATCTGGATATTCGTCAACCTTAACGCAGTTTAAGCTATATTCAGAACGATTATTACTATTACTAATTGTTGCGATTGTGGAATCAATAACATCTAAAGTGATTTCTTCAGTATCCATCTTTCTGATCATTTCCACCAATAATCTAGCCTTAATTAAAACTGAACCTTCTTTATAGTTTCTGATGATGTCTTCTTCACCTAACTTATAAGGAACTTGAGTTTTAATAGAAATGTTTTCATCAGTACCAGTAATGAATAAACCTTTTTCATTTAGTTCTAATTTAAAATTTTCTAAAACTGCTTTAGCGTTCTTACTGGAAATCGCTCTTGAAGCAATATTTAGACCTTTAAGGAATTCTTCACGCTTAATTGTAAATCTCATACTTATTCTTTCCCTTTTTATATATTTATTATATTAATAATAATTATTGAGTCGGTGGATATTGTGGATAACTCAAGAATTCTACTTTAGAAATATTTTACCACAGTCCACTTTAAATTGATATTTTTTATTTTTAATAAAATCAATTAGACTTTAACTTCTTTTGTAAGGTGTTGATAACCGCTTTTAACGACTCGTCAGTTTTCAACATACTTTCCACCTTAGCAATGCCGTTCATCACAGTAGTGTGATCACGACCTCCGAAAGTGTTGCCAACTTTGGTTAATGGAATGTCTATATTAATTCTTATTAAATACATAGCGATGTGTCGCGCTAAGGCAATTTGCCCTGTTCTCACTTTACCAACTAACTGTGATGGAGCGAGATTGTAGTAGTCTGCAACAACGTTAATAATCTTTTGTTCAGATAACTGTGCGGCGACGTTTTTGATACCGGTAATATTCTGCACAGCTTCAATCGCAACATCGAGTGTAATCTTCTCGACTTGCTTGATAGAAGTGACGTAGAAAATTAACCTATTAAATGCACCATCTAACTCTCTAACGTTGCTACTAAATTTCTCAGCGTAGAAGTATAAAACTGCTGGATCAAAATTGTTAATATCTAAGCCTTCATTAAGGATTTGTTTTTCAAGAATTTTAACGCATGTATTTTGGTCTGGATTATTGATTTTTACGGTCAAACCCTGGCTGAATCTGGTTACAAGACGATCTTCTAAGCCTTTTAATTCATTAGGCTGCCTATCTGATGTGATAACAATTTGTTTATTGGAGTTAACCATCTTTTGATAGATGTAGAAAAACATCTCTTCAGTATTAACCTTATTTTCTAAAAATTGCACATCATCAAATAAGAGGACATCAACAGTGGAAAAGAAGTCTTTCATTGTCTCTGAACCCTTCTCACCTTTAACGAATTTAACGTACTCATCGACGAACTCATTAGCGTTGATATATAACACTTTTGCACCTGGCTTACTAACAGTTCTAATGTAGTTACCAATAGCGTGTAATAAGTGGGTTTTGCCTAAACCAGAATTGGAATAAATGAACAATGGATTAAAAACCGCACCTGGCTTTTTAGCAATCATCGTTGCAGCGCGGTACGCTTCTTTATTGAATTCACCTTCAACAAAGGAATCAAATGTTAAATTAGATTTGAGTTCAGCGTCTTTAAAGAAGACAGTTTCTTCATTTTTAGCTTTGCTAGCGCCAAAAACAGTATTGCTTTTAGCAATATCTTCCACTAATTTAAATTCAAAACGACAGTGTTGTTCAGTAATGTCGTAGAAGGCTTCTTTAATTAATTCTATATATTTAGAGGAGAGCAATCTTTGTGATGTGAGGTCTTTAACCACGACTGTCACTAAGTCTCCTTTGATGTCATGAATATATGTACGAGAGAAGAAAGAATCAAATATTTGTCTTTCGTCGAGCCTTTGATCGATAAGCTCTAATGTTTGTTCCCACATACGGGAGATCTCTGATACTGAATTATTCATAACGTTTCCACCTGTTTTCGTGTCACCTATTATAAAATAATTCACATTCGTTTTGTATGCGAATTTACGCGAAAAAGAGTTTTCCACATCAATCCCCATAGAATTGTAACTATAGTGAGTTTTCCACATTTCCACATCTTAACAATTGTGGATAAGTTTTCCACTTTTCAACAGCCTGTGGATATGTGGATTACTAACTTTTTAATATCCCGTTTCCCCTATTTTTGACAAAATCGCGATTGTGAATAACTCAAATAAAACCACATTTTGTTGACATTTATTAATAAATGCTATTAAACTTATCTCGCTATGTAAGGAGGTTTCTTTTATGAAAAGAACATATCAACCAAGTAAAATTAAACATCAACACAAGGCTGGATTCCGTGCTCGTATGAAATCCGCAAATGGTCGTCGCGTTCTTGCTCGTCGTAGAGCTAAAGGCAGAAAAAAATTAGCTGACTAATCAGAGGAAGATTATGAAAGTTATTAATCGTATTAAAGCAAGTGATGACTTTGCTCTAGCGATTAAAAAAGGCAGAGCGCAGCGTAACCAATCGTATGTCATCCACTATCGCCCAAATGAATTTAATTATGTAAGAGTGGGCATTTCTGTTTCTTCTAAACTGGGTAACGCTGTTGTTCGCAATCTTGTCAAACGACAAATTAGATCAATGTGTGATTCATTGATCGACTACAATTCTCAATCATTGGACATTGTTATCGTTGCTAAAGCAAATTTCCTAGATCGTTCGTATGACGATAACAAACAATCACTGAAAGAATTATTTAATTTTTAGATAGGACTTATTAAATGAAAAAAAGAACAAAACTAACATTAGGAGGTATTGCATTAGTTGCAGGTGCCATCCTACTCTCTAGTTGTACCGCTTCATTTTGTTCAAATCTTGATAAAGCTCATATCCTTTACGCTTTTGATTACGGCGTGAGTGATTATTATGATCATGATGCCACAGATGCAGATAAGGGCATAAAAGCATACCGCGCTATCGAAGGTAACGATAACATTTGGTATGTAATTAACGTTCCAACAAATGCTTCAAGTGGTATCGGTAAAACCAAAGCAGACTCGATTAAAGCTGGTTTCGCTTTACCTTCTAATAATTATTACGTTGAATTAGATAAATTGGTTTTAACCCAAGCTCTTGAGGCAAGTGGTAAAGCTTTAACAACAGCAACTTATGATGATGCTCTTCTAGCTTTGGACAATTATGGTTATCAAAAATTCTATTCCGGTGAAGGAAAAGATATTTGGGACAACTGGGCCAATTTAAATCAAAAAATGAAAACTGATATCGAAAAAGGTACCAGCTCTTTAACATTAGATGATTTACCATCTAACGATTACACAAAACTTTATCAAAAAGATATGAATGCACTTATTGCTTCATATCGTTCCTGTCTCTCAATCACAACCGATGATTATGGTTACTATGGCTATGCCAATGGTGCCCAATATCGTAAAGATAATAAAGTCGCGGTTCAAATTGAATCTAAAGATTGGGGCTATGCCTGGAAGAAAGGCTTCATGGAAGGCTTATTAGTTTACCCAATCGGCTGGCTCACCGAAACATTTGTTCATACATTTAAAAATGGTGGTGTCGCTGGTGGTTTAGCACAATTATTAGCTATCTTCGCAATTACCTTTATTGTGAGATCCTTGATGTTAGTGGTAACACTAAAACAAACAACAGGTAACGCTAAAATGCAAGCCTTACAACCAGAAATCGCTAAGATTCAAGCTAAGTATCCAAACGCCAATACAAACAACTATGAAAAACAACAACAGGCGATGGAAATGCAAAAGTTATATAAGAAGCACAAGATTAATCCTCTTAGTACTCTCTTAGTAATGGTTGTGCAATTCCCTGTCTTCATCTGTGTTTGGGGTGCTTTACAAGGTTCCGCAAGTTTATCTTCAGACTCATTCTTAAAATTGCACTTATCTGATGCTATTAATACCGTCTTATTTGATGGTGCTAACTGGGCAAACGGCTATTTCTATGTTACTCCCACAATGGATTCAAAAGAAAAAACGTAAAAACGTCGCTCAATTAGGTAAAAATCCAAACGTTAATCAACAACAAAATCAAATGAAAATGTTCACCTATATCATGATGGCCATGATTATCTTCATGGGCTTCACATTACCAAGTGCTATGGGTGTTTATTGGTTTGTCGGTGCTTTATTCTCCATCGTTCAAACCTTAGTGGTTGAAAAAATCAACTCAAACAAAGCCAAAAAGAAAGGTAGATAATTTAGTATGAAACAATATACTGGAAAAACCGTCGAAGAAGCTCTTCAAGCCGCCGCTACTGAAACCGGTACTGAAGTTGATGAATTAATTTACATCGTCTCCGATAAAAGAAAAGGTTTATTCGCTAAAAAGATCGTTGTTGAAGTCTACGACTTAGCTGATGTTATTAGATTCGCAGAAGACTATGTCTTAGGTGTTGTTGATGCCTTAGAAATCGAAAGCACAGTTAATACAAAATTAGACGATCAAGTTATTAGAATCACAATTGATTCTACACATAACCCAATCTTAATCGGTAGAAACGGTAAGACATTACAAGCTCTTAATGAATTAGTGAAATTAGCGGTTAGCAATCACTTCCATAAGAGATTCAGAATCTTACTTGATATCAACGGTTACAAAGATAACAAATATGGTCGCTTAGTGCGTATGGCTAGAAGATTAGGTCATGATGTGCAAAAGACAAAAACAACTTACACATTTGATCCAATGCCAGCGGATGAAAGAAGAGCGATTCATAACGCATTAAACAATATGCCAAACGTCAGAACCGAATCAATCGGTGAAGGCGCACAAAGACAAGTTCAAATCATTTACGTTGAATAAAATAAAATAACACCCTTTAGGGTGTTTTTTGCAGGATTATGTTTGAGACCATTGTTGCATTAGCTACCGCTCCTATCAAAAGTGCATTAGCCATCGTGAGATTATCTGGCGATGATGTTTTAGATGTGGTTTCTAAATGCTGTTCTAAAGATTTAAGAAATATTAAAGAACGTACAATTCTTTACGCTTCTATCGTTGATAAAGGCGAAAAAATTGATGATGTTGTCCTATTAGTGTATAAAGGACCAAAATCATTTACTGGTGAAGATAGTGTGGAAATTATCTCACACGGTTCACCACTTATTGCAAAGCAAATCGTGGAAGTTTGTATGCAAAATGGAGCGAGAATGGCTACGAATGGTGAATTCTCTAGCCGCGCTTTTATGCATAATAAAATCGACCTCGTTCAAGCGGAAGCGATTAATGATGTCATTAACGCTACCACTAAAGAAGCAAAGAGATTAAACCTTTTATCTTTAGATGGTCAAACTAGTGAATTACTTAAACCAATTAAAGTTAAACTCGCTGATCTTTTATCTTTAATAGAAGTTAATAT
>CACZNF010000083.1 GCA_902782395.1 uncultured Erysipelotrichaceae bacterium
TTGAAAAATATTCATTTTTGCTAACGCCAGTGGCAATTCTTTCCATTGTTAAACCACTTTGAAGAAAAGAATAGCAAGATACAACACGTAGTGGGACGAAATTATTCATGCCTTTATTGTAGCGCATCCACGCACAAAAGAGAAATAAAAAAAGGTACCAAAATGGCACCTTCTTAAATTCAATTTTTACCTATTCAAGGAACAAATCATCTAAGTCCTTAATAAAGGCTGGAAGTTGGTTGAGATTATCAATCTTCGCGCCACTGGCTTGCGCGTGACCGCCACCTTCCCATTTCGCTGCCACACCGTTAATGGCTTTGCCTTTACTTCTAATGGAGACCCTCCAACAATTGTCTTTTGGATCTTCGGTAATGGAACACCAAGCATTAACACCTTCAATGTTAGAAAATAGGTTAACGTTTTCTTTGCCTCTTTCAGTGGTGATATTAAGCTCTTTTTGGATCTTGTCTTCCAAAACGTAATAAGCCACACCGTGCTCAGAAACAGAGAAGTGGTTGAGGATATAAGCGGTAACTTTTAAGTCATCGAGTTTCTTTTGATACATTCTGTTATAGACTTCACTAAGTTCAACGCCCGCTTCTAATAAATAAGAAGCAGTGATGAATGTGGATTTAGATGTGGAAGAATATTGGAATCTACCAGAATCACCAGCAATACCAGAATATAGATAAGATGCTGCTTCCTTACTTAAAACATAGTTTCCTTTGAAAGAAAGCAAGATATCAGTAAGTATTTCAGCAGCGGCACAAGCATCAGTTCTAACAACTTGGATTTTGCCGTATTTTTCGACTTCTGGGTGATGGTCAATTTTAATTTTAAATTTAGCCTTTTTCCATCTTGGATCGCTAATACGAGAAGTATTCGCAGTATCTAAAATAATGGCTAAGAATGGTTCTTTGAACCACTCCTCAGGTAAACGATCCATTTCAGGATATAGACGTGGGGTGAATGTCACATGGTTATCACCAAGCACATGGATTTCTTTATTTGGGAAGTTATCTTTAAGCCAAGTAGCTAAACCCATTTGTGAACCAAGGGCATCAAAATCAGGCATTGCGTGTCTAAAAATCGCAATCCTATCGTAGCGTTTAATCGCGCTTAAAATACGGGTGATTTCTTTCTTGTTTGGTTTGATGAAATTAGCAAGAGTGGAATCAAGTTTCATATTATTTACCTTTCACACACATATCGTAAGCATCACGAGCAATCATCACTTCTTCGTCAGTTGGAATGATGGCCACTTTGATCTTACTATCAGGAGTGGAGATTAAGGCTTCTTTACCATGTAATGTCATATTGAAATCGTTATCAATTTTGACACCAAAAGCTTCTTCAAGTAACTTACAAACATCTCTTCTAGTTCTTGGTTCGTTTTCACCAATACCAGCGGAGAAGATGATTAAGTCACAACCGCCTAATCTCACATAATATTGACCGATAAAATCAGCAATTCTTCTATTGAAGATTTCATTAGCTAAGATAGCGTGTTTATCACCAGCTTCAGCAGCGGCAAGCACGTCTCTTGAGTCATTAGAAATACCAGAAACACCTAAGAAACCGGATTTCTTATTGAACATTTGATAAACTTCTTCTGCGGATTTACCAGTGACACTGACAACATAGTTGAAAACGGATGGATCCATATCACCTGTACGGGTACCCATCATGATACCACCTAAAGGTGTTAAGCCCATCGATGTAGCAACACACTTGCCATCTTTAATCGCAGTAATGGAAGCACCAGAACCAATGTGGCAAGAGATGATACGTGGATGTTCAACACCTGGTAAATATTTAAGACCTTCTTGGGCTAAATACTTATGAGATGTACCATGAGCACCGTATCTACGGATGTCATATTTTTCTGTTAATTCATAAGGAATTGGGAATGTATAATCCGCTGGTCCCATTGTTTGATGGAAAGCGGTATCAAATGTTGCAATTGCTGGGCAGTTTGGTAAAGCTTCTTTGAAAGCTCTGAAACATGTTAAGTGAGCAGCATTATGAAGTGGGGCAAGTGGAATTAAAGACTCAATCTTCTTTTCTGTGTCTTCGTTAAATAAAGCGGAAGCGGAGAAGTATTTACCACCTTGAACGATACGGTGACCGATTGCCTTAATTTCATTAAAATCTTTAATAATACCTTTTTCGATAAAAGATTTAACCACTAATTGAGCGGCAACACCATGATTAGGGAATGCTGGATTAGTGACATCCTTTTTATCACCATATTTAATTGTAAAAATACCGTCTGGTAAACCAATTCTTTCACAGTTACCAGAACATAAAACTTTTTCTTCTGGCATTTCATAAAGTTTGAACTTCAATGAAGAGCTACCAGAGTTAATTGTCATTACTTTAGCCATAATAATATCCTTTCAAAGTACACCATATTATTGCATAGTTATCTTTTTCTTTCAATTCATTATATGAATTAATTGTTTTTGCTCATTCAAACAACTATTAGCAGATTATTTAGCTTATTTTTAACTTGCTTTTGTGAGCGCTTATCATAAAAATATTGTTATGAAACATTCATTACTTTTTCTCTCATTACCATTGTTTTTACTCTCATCATGTGGTCCATCAAACGGAGGCACAGATGAAAAATTCATGACTAAGAATGTCGAGACATTAATTGACAACATGAATAATAAAGACGTTGACGCTATCTATGAGACTTTTTCTAAAAATAGAAAGAACGCCATACCAACTCTTAAAGATGATATAAAATCACTGTGCGATTATTACCAAGGTGGAAAGTTAAAAAAGTGGATTAAATATGGTGGAAGCGGTAGTAAAACATACTATGAAAACCATAAAAAAAGGCTGACAATCCACGATAGTTTTCAAGTTGAATGTGAAAATCAAAGCTATACCATTGCTATTAGTTGGCGAAGATATGATTCTTGGGAAAAAGACAACATTGGCTTATGGCTTATCGAAATGTCTGAATATGAAAAAGGCGTAAACTGGCCAAATAAAGACACAAAAATCACTGTTGGAGAAGAAGAAAAATCAACTAGTGAAAATCAATAAAAATAGGTTAAAAAATTAAAGAACCATGGTCAAACGTGGTTCTTTTCTTTGAAAAGTTTTTCATTCTTCAATTCAAATTATCAACAAGTTAAATTATAATTTAATATTATGAGGTAACTCTTTATGGCTTTTGGATTACTTTACGACTTCCTCAACGGACAATGCATCGACGCTCATAACTACTTCGGTGCTCACTTTATTGAAAAAGATGGAAAGGGCTATGTCACCTTCCGCTTATATGCTCCTCTTGCCGAGGATGTCTCTGTCATCGGTGAATGGAACAACTGGGATGTCACCAAAGACAAAATGCAAAAAATTGATCTTGCGGGTGTTTGGGAAGTCACTATTGAAGGCCTAAAGAACTATCAGTGCTATAAGTATCATTTTAAAAACGCTAAAGGGGAATATGTCGATAAAATCGATCCATTCGCTTTTTATAGTGAGTTAAGACCAGGCACATGCTCTCGTTTATTCGATAACCGTAACTTTGCTTGGCACGATGATCCTTGGCTTAAAAATAGAACAAGAAACTTTGATGCACCAATGTCCATCTATGAGATGCATTTAGGTTCATGGAAAGGCTTACCCCCAGATGGTCATTCTTATTCCTACGAAGAAATCGCTGACTTCCTTATTCCTTATATAAAGGAAATGGGCTATACCCATGTTGAATTTATGCCTTTAATCCAATATCCATTTGATGGTTCGTGGGGCTATCAAGGAACAGGTTTCTTCTCTATTGATTCAAGATATGGTAATCCATTCCAATTAATGTCACTTATCGATAGACTTCATCAAGCGGGTATTGGTGCGATTATTGATTTTGCGCCTGTCCACTTCGCTAACGATGATTGGGCATTAGCCGAATATGATGGGAGCTGCCTATTTGAATACTCCAATGAATGGAGAGTTTCTCCTTGGGG
>CACZNF010000084.1 GCA_902782395.1 uncultured Erysipelotrichaceae bacterium
TGGTGTCTCTAAAAATGAATTAGTGGCCCAATCTGTGGATAGAAGACTTAACTATGATGCTCAAGTGTATTTAACTGCTGCAGAAAGCAAAGAAGATGTATTAAGTTTCTATGAAGGTGGCAAAGTTAAGGCAGACGGTAGTGGATTTATTAAAGATTTTGTTAATTGTTACTATACTTACTTAAAAGTGGATAACGTTGATCATAACGTCTATGTTGAATGTCTCGCGGTAGATGTTTCTAACAGCAGCGTTGATAAATTAATTCATATTCCTAACTCTAATGGACGTGGCAAGTTATATGTTCCAGAAAAGGGTATAATCTTACCAAAAACGACCGCTGACGAACTTAATGTTAAAAAAGGTGATTATATATCAATTAATAATAAACGCGTCTATGTGAGTGATATTTCATATCAATATTTCCATCCAATTACTTATCTATCGTTAGAGGAGATGGAGAAATTAGAAGTTAGCTATGTCACTAGCTATATCATGAATGTTACTGGTGAAGCAGATTTACAGCATTATATTGCTGAGAATAAGAATCAATCATTAACAGTTTTTACTTCATCATTATCTAAAGACTTACATAGTATCTTTGATGCATTGGATGTGATGATCGCTATTATGGTGGCCTTCTCTCTTGGCATGGCCTTTATTATCTTAACGATCATGTCACAAAACGCTTTGATGGAACAACAAAGACAATTAACAGTCTTAAGGGCTATTGGCTTTACTGTTATGGATATATCTAATTTCTGGACAATACAAAGTATTTCTCAGTTATTCTTCTCCGCTTTATTTGGTTTACCAGTAGGCGCTTTATCTATCCATATCTTATTATCATTAGCGTCATCAAACGCTCAAGTTTATCCAGTTATCTTCTCTTGGCCAACAGCTTTATTAGCAATCGCTTTCATTCTAGTGGTGCTTATTGTTTCACACTTTATTGCGATGAGGATCATCGCTAAATGGAACATCGCTGATAATACAAGAAGTAGAGAGTAATATATAAAACGCAAAGTAAAAGGAGACGTAATTGATACCCGTCTCCTTTATTTTTATTGTTATTATTCCTCTTTAAACATATCTGTGGATAAGTATCTTTCACCAGTATCTGGTAATAGAACCACGATAGTTTTACTTTGATTTTCTTTACGTTGGGCTAACACTGTAGCGGCTTTCACAGCAGCGCCACTAGAGATACCAACGAGTAAGCCTTCTTTCTTCGCTAATGTTCTACCAGTAGCGAAGGCATCTTCGTTAGAAACTGTGATGATCTCGTCATAGATATCAGTGTTAAGTGTTTGAGGAACAAAACCCGCACCGATACCTTGAATCTTGTGTGGACCAGGTGTGCCTTTAGAAAGAACTGGTGAGGATTCTGGTTCAACCGCCACAATCTTAATTTCTGGATTTTGTTCTTTTAAATATTTACCAACACCAGAGATAGTGCCGCCTGTACCAACACCCGCTACGAAGATATCAACTCTACCACTTAATTGTTCAAAGATTTCTGGACCAGTTGTTAAGTAGTGGATATTTGGATTTTCTGGGTTAGTGAATTGAGAAGGAATCACGCTATTAGGATATTGCTTATGTAATTCTTCCGCTTTAGCGATTGCGCCTTTCATACCTAATTTACCTTCGGTAAGAACGAGTTCTGCACCATAGGCTTTAAGAAGATTTCTTCTTTCAATAGACATGGTATCTGGCATAACCACGATGAAGCGATAGCCACGAGCGGCAGCAATCATCGCTAAACCAATACCAGTATTACCACTTGTTGGTTCAATTAAGATGGTGTTCTTATTGATTAAGCCATCTTTTTCCGCTTTATCAATCATCGCTTTAGCGATTCTGTCTTTGACAGAACCCGCTGGGTTGAAGTATTCAACCTTAGCGATAATTCTAGCGTTTAATTTTAAGTTATTTTCGTAGTTTGTGAGCTCCACTAAAGGAGTTTTGCCGACTGCTTCGTCGACATGTTTATAAATCATTTTTCTATGTGTCCTTTCGATGTCGTTTAGTTTGTTAACTAAACCGTTTAATAATGGTTCAAATTTTACACCATACCAGTGATTCTTATCACTTTGAGTGTAATTAATACATCGATAGACATAATCCGCAGCGATTTTCACTGATAAGAACATATCTCTATTCTTTAAATAAGAGGCCACAAAAGTGGAGGAGAAGACATCCCCAGTACCATGGTAGCCATCACCAATCTTGTGATGCTTATAATATTGGAAATAGTCATCAGCGTACATATAAACACCTGTGGTATTCTTTTTCAAAGAAACATCAGTGAGAATAATCTTCGCGGTGGTGTATTTTCTTAATTCTTTTAATAAGTTTTCAACGTATTCTTGGTCGTACTTTTCTTGATATGGTACACCAGTCATAAAGCAAGCTTCAGTGATGTTTGGTAAGATAACATCCGCATCTTTAATAAGTTCACGCATCTTAATCGCGTATTCTTCATTAAAAGCGGGATAGAGTTTACCTTTATCACCCATTGCAGGATCAATAAACACCAAAGCATTTTCTTTCTTGCATTGTTTAATTGCTTTAATAGTGAAATCCACTAAAGAGATACTACCTAAATAACCAGTATAGATTGCATCAAATTGAAGCTTTTCATCACCCCAATGATTTAAGAATTTAGCTAATTCTTCATCCATATCTTTAAATTGGAAATTTTTAAATCCAGAAGTATGGGTGGAAAGAATAGAAGTCGGCAAGATTGCGGTTTCATAACCACACGCACTTAAAATAGGTAAGGCTACTGTAATAGAGCATTGCCCATAGCAAGAAACATCTTGGATAGTGAGAATCTTTTTATCTCTATTCTCAAATGATGGGTCATGAGCGATATCGAAAAATAACTCGTTAATATTTAAAGCGTACTTTTCGGCAAAAAGAACGATTTTGTCATAACTCATTTGGCTCTCGCCTTTTTCGATTTTACTAATCATTGTCTTATCAGCGTAGCCTAATGACGCTGCTAATTCTGATTGAGTGAGATGGAATCTTTGTCTAATTTTTTTAACTAATAGTCCGAATTTCATGGTGAAATTATATAAAAAAGTGGAATGCCATTCAACTATTACGCTTATGTTTTTAATATTATAATATTTTAATATCTAGCACATATTTGCTATGATATTAACAATGATAAATAAAGTTAGGGATTCATATAAGCATCATATTATTAGTATTGCTTTAGGGCCATTCTTAAAAGCCATTGAGGCATTTTTTGATTTGCTAATCCCTTTATTTATGAAAGCCATCATTGATTTAAACCAATATGGCGATCCTACTTTAATACCAAATAAAATATCTTCTAGCATGGCTAGTTTTATTAGAATATTTAATCCATCAGGTACAAGTTTAAACGACACTTTGATGGGTGGATTAATTATTTTATTAATGGGTGTGATTGGTTATGTCATTACCATGTTTAGCCAATATATCGCCGCTTGTAGTTCCGTTAATGTTGGTACAGAAATTAGAGAAGCTTTATACACTAAGATGTTGATGCTTTCTAAAAAGGAAAGAGAAGAAGTTGGTCAAGGTAAACTCTTAACAGTTTTAAATAGTGATACATATCAATTACAACACGGTGTTCTTTTATTTGTTAGATTAGCGGTACGCGCTCCATTCATTTTATTAGGCTCATTAATTATGTCCTTTGTTCTTGATTGGAGAGTGGGTTTAGCTTTCTTAGCGATTGTACCAATGATCTTCTTAGTGAACTATCTAGTACTTAGAAAATCATCTAAAGGTTATGTAGAAATTCAAAATGACTTAGATGAATTAAGTAATAAGACTAGTGAAACCACTGATGGTGCAAGAGTGGTTAGAGCCTCTAATCAACAAGATGCAGAAGATCAAGAGTTCGCTATTAAAACTAATGCATATCAAGATAAGGCTATTAAAGTTAATCGCATTAACTCTTTAATTAATCCATTAACTAATCGTCATTATTCTTTTGCTAAAGAATGCTTTATTTAGTGCGGATAATACTTTAATTGCCTCAACGATTATTGCTGAGATGGCATATTTATCACAAATCTTCTTTGTGGTCACACAGTTCTCAATGGTGGTTATTGAATTAGTTAAAGCTCATGTTTCTTCTAAGAGAATTGATTCTATTTTATCTATTGAACCAGCGATTAAAGGTGGTAAGACAATCTCTGTAAATCTTTCCGCTCCAATTATTAAATTCAATCACGTGTCGTTTACTTTTAATGATAATAAAGGTTATTTCCTTAAAGATTTAGACTTTGAAATTAGAAAAGGTGAAACGTTTGGCATTATCGGTGGTACCGGTAGTGGTAAAACCACAGTCATTAACTTAATTGAGAGATTTTTTGATGCGAATAAAGGTGAAATCTTCTATCGTGGTAAACCTATTAAGAGTTATCCATTAAAAACATTAAGAAATGATATTGGTTTAGTTAATCAAAAATCATCCTTATTTAAAGGCACAATTAAGTCTAACTATTTAATGAGTAATCCATATGCCACTGATAAAGATATCATTCAAGCTTTAAAAGACGCTCAAGCCTATGAATTTGTTTCCAAATATGAAGATGGTATTAATCATGAAGTTAATGAAGGTGGAAGCAACTTTTCTGGTGGTCAAAGACAAAGATTATGTATTGGTCGAGCATTAGTGAGAAAACCACATCTCTTAATCTTAGATGACGCGACTAGTGCTTTAGATTTATTAACTGATAAACGCGTTAGAGAAGTCATTAATTCATATGACGATATGACTAAAGTCATTGTCTCCCAAAGAGTGGCGACAATTCAAAACGCTGATTATATCTTAGTCTTAGAAGGTGGTAAGGTCGTTGGTTTAGGTAAGCATAACGACTTAC
>CACZNF010000085.1 GCA_902782395.1 uncultured Erysipelotrichaceae bacterium
AATAGTATTTTACTAATTGCATTAAAGTCACGATAAACTGTGCCTTTATAACCATGTAATAATATAGCGATCTTCTTTGATTCTTTATTATCAAATAGCCTCGCGTGCAATTTTAACTTATCAAACGAAGTGATATAGACATCTTCATATGGTTTATTAATAAAAGAAAGGATGTTATCTTTCATCTCTTCTGGATAGTTATTAAAGTTTTTAGAATTAACTAAAGTAGAGTCACTTATTTGTCCTTTTCTAGGTGAAAAGAAGATTAAACGATACATCGTTATAACCGCGAGAATAATGAATAATAAGATAAAACTTAAGATGCCTAAAGCGATATATAAACCAATCATGATTTAAATATAACATAATATTTTTAATATTTTTTATTAAAATGCTTGACAGTCCTTTAAAAAGGACTAATATATTGTATTCACTTGAGGAATACCTCGTCCCAAGCAAGACGTAAAAAGGCTAAAAGAAAAGAGGTATTCCGATGATGAATAAGTACACATTAGAAGCCGTCGTAGATGGAAGATTCATTCAATTCCGCCAAAAGTTTAACACCAGAACTAAAGCTATTGATTACATCTTCAATTACTACAGTAGACATGGCCTAGTCGATCTTAGAATCAACGATGAATATTTCATCGGTAATAACAAGCATGATATTGCTTATGTCTATGACTACGATAATCGCTTCAGAATCGCTAGAGCATAATATGCTCCACAATGAATAACAGTCACCACTTAAGTGCTAGAGAGGTGACTGTTTTATTTATCTATTCTTTTCGATTTATTAAATATTGGTTCGTAAATATTCTCTTTAGGATCAACATCCGCTAGTAAACATACTGCGTGATGCACTCTTTTAGTTAAATCAATACGTTGTTCACCTTCACCTAAGTTATCATCCTTATATAAAGGTTCACCAATAGTTAAAGTAATCGCTACTTCTTGTTTAAATATATGACGTCTTATCCAACTTGGTTTTCTAAAAGCAAAACCGATTGGTAATATTGGTTTATTAAGTCGGCACGCTAATGAGGCAGCCCCTGTATGAAATGGTCTAATATATGGATAACATTCCCACATACTACCTTCAGCGTATATTTGAAGGAATCCTCCATCATTTAAATATTGTTCCACTGCTTTATTACAGGCGACTTTACCACCTAAATCACCATCAGGGATAGGAATACCACCCACTAATCTCACTAAGGTACCACTTTCCCCTCTCACATTAGGGGCCCACACTAAAACTCTAGGTTTTCTTGGTCTTATAGCCTTCATCACTGCGATATAGTCCCACATATGAATATGATTAGAGACTGTGATTGCTCCATTAGCTAATTCATCTTTATACTTTTTTAAGTTCTTTCTACCTTTAATTCTTAGTCCCATGTAGATTGGACAAATAGGAAAAACAATTAGGTTAAGTAATACACGTACCCACCATTTTCTAAATCTAAAGCCTTTGGAATTATCAATATATGGGTAGTTTTCATCAAAAACCGCCCCATTATTCTTTTTTACCACTAAATAATGTTGGTCAGTAAAATCTGGATACTTATATCTAGTTGAATGAGGATCGTACATATCAATAGTTTAATCCATATTGAATTAAAAACAAAAAGAAAGAAGCGGACAATTTCCGCTTCCTTCTTTTGAACCGTTGTACCTGTTACCAGATACCCAAGTTAAGCTGCATTCGCTGGTGATGCTTCTTGTTAAAATGCGTTTTGAACTGAGTAGCGCATTAATGGCCAGCTTTTCCAAGTCATTAGCTTTGGAACTGTTATCCTCTTCGTCATGTCCGGTGCCGGGTTTACTCTGCCAAGCTTTAACGCAGATGCCGGTGACTGTTGCCAGTCAGGTGGGATCGTACCGATAATCACCATTTCTGATGATTCTTTGCTAGTGCAACCAGTTAACGACGGTTCTTTAATCCTTCGAGGCTCCATAATCAGTTAATGGAGGTGGTTGACTTATCTAGTCTTAAGCTCTTTAGGCCATTTCTTCACGGAATTTCCATCTGGGTTCTTCCGTTATCATCGCACGTTAGGTTGAGTAATGCGATTTAGGCTTTTCCGTTATGTTTTTCATAACTGGATCTTTGTTTTCCCTCTTCGTCTTTGTGTCCGGCGGTGGTTTTACGCTGTTAAGCTCTAACTCAGCTACCACTTTTCAAGTGAGGTTTGCCGTTTGGATTTCCCGAAGGATTTCCAGCCTTTTGCGATCATTGAATGGGAGCTTTAATCCCAGAGCCTTACTATCAACGTCGTTTTAGTGGTGATCGTCTTACTTTTTAAGGCTAAGTTTTCGCCCATTCACTCTCTGTGCCATTACTGACCAGTGAGCTTATTTCAGGTTTTAAGTTGCTTTAGCCTGAATGTGGGGTGTTTGATGGGTTATTGGCCTTCATCTTCCTCTTCGATCTTGTCGGGCGGTGGTCTTACGCTGTCAAACTCTAATTCAGCATCCACTGTAGCAGTGAGGATTTTGCCCTTGATTGGATTGCTCCAACCTGCCAGTACAATCATTGATCTGAGCTTTTTCTTTAATCTCAGAAACGCTTTAGCAACTTAAGTACCTGCGTTGATTGATTTACCTGGTCTTAAGATATATAAGAATCTATCAATTCTTATTATCTTACTCACTCGGTTTCCCGGGTGGGTTATTATAGTATGCGCTTATTTAATTTTTATTGCAACACTTTTTTTAAAATTTTTTTAATTATTTTTTAAAGATATTATTTTTCTTTGATGTAGTCTAACTTTTTTAATATGGAAAATTTTTATATTTTTTATTATTTATTGTATTTTTATCTATTTTTAATACATTTTTATGCTTTTTTATTAAATATTAATCTTAATTATATTTTGTATGCGCATTTGGGTGTACATGGGCACCCGCTTGTGTGGGTGTGCACCCGCACTTTCTTTTTATATATTTAAGCAAAAGAAAAGATCAGCGAACTGACCTTTTCCGTGAGAAAGGAACTTATCACTGAAAACTATTTCAATGTTGCTTGACCCAACGCACTATAGACCAAGCAGCCCCTTGAAGACGTTTTTAGTGTTGTATTGTAACTGGCACTTCCAGATGAGAAAGAAACTGAATGTGACCCAGCACTAACCGTAGTTGAAGAACAAATTGTCTTTGTGACATTTGTGGTACTTGGAGTTTTCTCTGTACCACCAAAGATGATTAATGTGCAGTTTTTAAGAGTAACGCTACCATCGGTGTCTAACGCCGCTGCACCACCTGATGCACCACTTGCAGATCCTGGACCTTTAACAATGACCACACCACCTGTTTGATTGTATGCCCCGTTACTATCGATACCATCGGTATCGCCGTTAGTCGGAACTTCCACATCAAGGAAGCCATCACTGACATTAATAGCAGGGCTAGCTTTACCCTTTGTAGCGTTCATACCATCGTCTGTGGCATAGACGTATGTTTCACCACCTGTAATGTTAATAACATTACCTTCAACACCTTCATAAGATGATTCAACATGTGTTTCACCACCAGAGATATTGATGATGTTATCCGCGTGAATGCCATCGTCACTAGCGTTAAGCACTAAGCTACCACCAGAAATATTGATGTTACCTAATGGAGTTGTACCATTTTCTAAAATGCCATCATTATTAGCGTGGATTGCGTCATCATAGGCTTTGATATTGATATCGCCTGATTTAATGTAGATTTCATTTTCCGCTTTAATGCCTTTCGCGGACACATCTGCACTATTAGAGTTCCCTGAAGCATAATTACCCCAGCTACCGAAACTAATGTTTTTGCTACTAACTGAGATTGTGACCATATCATAAGCTTCATTAAAGGCTTTTGCGTCACTAACCGCGTTATAACTATCTGTGCTAAATGAGGTAACATTGCTACCTTGGAAACAAGTAAAGCTTGTGGCACCACTTGGTTTAGCAATTTGATAGATATGGTATGTACTTGATCCACCTGGACCACCATGACCGCCTCCACCTGGACCACCTTGATTACCACTAGATTGTGTACCTTTATAACTAGCAGCGTACCATTGTCCGTTTATTAAAGCGGCATATGTATAACCACCATTAGAATAAACAGAAGTACTCATTCTTAAATAGAAGTTAGAAGTACTTGTTTCCACTGTGGAACCAGTATAGGAAGAGTACTTATTTGTTTTAATATTCATGCTGATTGGAGCTTCACTATCTAATTCTTCAATCACCACATCATGCGCAGCCTGCAAAGCATCACTCCAAGAGTTGATTGTGATATTACCACCATTGATGGTGACATCACCTTTTTGATTTCCTTTAGAGGAGACATCACTATTCTCTGTATGTATTGCGTCACCA
Organism: uncultured Erysipelotrichaceae bacterium; assembly: GCA_902782395.1. Next base: position 4,365 of record CACZNF010000085.1, read on the forward strand.
CCACATGAGAAATTTAATGTACCACTTGTAATAGTGACACTATCGTTACCTCTAATAGCGTGGTTAACTGCGGTAACACTTAATGTTTGTTTTTGGACTTTAACATCGTCTTTACCATGTATGCCATTTAGATATCCAGCATTGATATTTAAGATACCTGTACCTTTAAGTTTAAGGTCACCATTATTAACGAAAATTGCACCCTTACCTTGACCTGGTTGATCAGTCACATAGGCGGCACGGGTATCCTTTATGTTATTAGTTGTGCTCTTTTTAGCCGATATTTCAATAGTGTCACAATCTTCAACATAGATTGGACTATTTTCACCATTTTCTAAAGTCACACCATTGAGTTCTAAGATAATGGTTTTATCAGGAACATTAACATAGATTTGCTTATAGTTTTTACTAACTGAGAAAGTATATTCATCTTTACTAGAATCATATGT
>CACZNF010000086.1 GCA_902782395.1 uncultured Erysipelotrichaceae bacterium
GATTTCTGTATCTCTAATAGCGAATGTCACTTCACCAGATTTGACGTTCTTAAGAGCGGCTTTCATGCTGCGGAAGTTTTCTTCTGGATCAGCTTCTGGGTTAAACATAATTGCAGAGCTAATACCTTGAGGAATAGTCTTACTTGGAATAACGTAAACGTTTGTATCAGCGTCTTCCACCATTTCACAAGCTTGGGAAGCTGCCATCACGATGTTGGAGTTGTTTGGGAAGATGAAGACATTACGAGCATTAGCTTTCTTAATAGCGGAGACAAAGTCTTCACTACTTGGGTTCATGGTTTGACCGCCTTTAACAACGACGGAAACACCAATTTCTTTTAAGAAGTCTTCAATGCCTTGACCAGCGGAAACACTGATCATTGCATATTCTGTTTTCTCTTTATTTTCTTCTTCCTCTTCGAAGTCTAATTCTTCAGAAGAATCACCAACTTTGAGGTTCACTAATTTAACTTTAAGGAATTCACCAAATTGTTGTGCGTAATTTAAGATATCACCTGGGTTGAGCGCGCGGATGTGAACTTTAACGTTATCATCTTTGACGTTGACCACTAAGTCATCACCATTTGTGCTTAATAAATTGGAGAATCTATTTTCGTTGAAGGCTTTCTTTTCTTTTAATAATTTCAAGATGAATTCTAACAAATATCCTTCTTCTTCGCCTTCTTCAGCTGAGGATTGAGCTTCTGTTGCTGTGGCTTGACTTCTTTCGACGACATCACCACCAGCGGCAATTCTCATACCTTCTAAAATACGAATTAAACCTGTACCACCAGAGTCCACAACACCAGCTTCTTTTAAGACTGGTAAGAGTTCTGGAGTTCTCTTTAAGGATTCTCTTGCTTCTTGGAGCATGAGATCTAAGCACTTTTCAATGCTCATGTTATCTTTGACGTTGTCCGCTAAGAATTGAGATGATTCACGAATAACAGTAAGGATTGTACCTTCGACTGGATTAACGACCGCTTTATAAGCCACTTCAACACCTTTTTGGAAGGCAGCGGAGAAGGCTTGAGCGTCAACTTCCTCTAAACCATCTAAACCTTTAGAAAAGCCACGGAAGATTTGAGAAGTAATAACACCAGAGTTACCTCTAGCGCCCATTAATAAGCCACGAGAGAAAACTTTGGAGATTTCATATGCTGATTCATCACTTCTGTTTTGAATTTCTTTGCTACCAGAAGTTAATGTTAAGTTCATATTCATACCGGTATCACCATCTGGAACTGGGAATACGTTTAAAGCATCCACTTCTGGATAGTGATTGTATAAGTTATTGGAACCGGATATTAAGAGTTGTTTTAGAGATTGTCCGTTTAAAGTCTTCATATTTATTAGTGAGAGGATAAGCTTTCACCGTAAACATTGACGCGGGTGCACAAATTGCTAAACGCTTTATTGAGCTGATACATAATAGTTTTTTGGCATTCTACGAGAGTTTCAGTAATTTTAACTTCGTTAGAAAGCACTAAATAAACATCAACGGTAAAAGTGCGATTTGGGAATTTCTTCACATAAATCGCATCCTCGATAATTCCTTTCTTAAGTCTCTTGTCAACGCGATGGGTTTCTTCGCGTTTGGCAATGCTCGCAACACCATAGCACGCAAGAGCGGCTTTGCGGGTTGCTTCTTTGATATCTGCTGTATGATAGACCACTGGGGTCGCATTCATTTTCTTTTCCATAAAGTAAGGTTATTTTACAAAGTAAACGCTATGATGTCAAACTTAGTGACGCAAAATCCTAATATTGTCACATAAATTGACACATTATCGTCTTAATAATGAGAGTAATGGCAAGAAATCTTGATAGACATCGCCATATGCTACGATGATGTGATTGCCAAAACTGGCCTTTAATAATTCGAGTAAACCATCTTCATTCAGCGCAACTAATATTTGCGTTCTGCAGTAGTTAGCTAAATTAAGATTCTCTTTGATTGTTGCTGGGATGCACAAGGTATTTTCAAGTGTGTAATCAGGAGCGATTTTACATAAAGTGACACGACCTTCTGGGAGTTCACCTTTGATGCCAATTCCTAACCCACTTTCAAAATGTGTCATTAATTTAAATGATGTCACCATATTAAGTGGCACTGTGCAATGCGCAAGCATGACTGATTGATCTTCGTAATTAAATTTTGAAGGATTAGCCATAAAAGAACTACGATTTGTTAATGAATTAACAATATGCATAGTGACTAAACTATGAATGTCACCTTCACAGCCCGCAGTAATGCCTTCTTCATTAAGTAAAGCTAAGGCAAGACAAGCGGTGTTTTTATATTTCTTAATGATGTCAAAGCAACGGATTGTTAACCCATTTAAGTTATATTTCTTTACTAGCTTTTTAAGAGCGTTATAAATGACTAAAGCCATTTCTAAGTCTTCTTGATTATCCGCTTTGGCAATGAGTTCATTGGAGTGGTTAATATGCTTTAAATCGAGCATTTCTTTTTCTTCTTGTTCGATTAGTTCCTCTAATTCACTCATCTTGATCTTGATGATATTTTGTTTGAAGTTGGTGTAAATAACTTTTGGTTCAACTGGAGAAGCGATAAGCCAAGATGATGCACCACCGATGAGACCTAATCTATTATCTTTAACGCTCTTATAAGCGCTGATAATAGAGGCAATGTGTTTTATCATGTTAGCGATATGATTCTCGTCTCCAGCGAGCAAAAAGCATAATTTGTTGTGATTTTCTAGGTATGTTTTGATTTCTAGACAGGCTGGAAGAGAGTTATTACGTGAAGTTGATAAAATAACGATTGGTTCATCATCTTCTTTTAATTGTTTTAAGAAGAGATTCTCTGTTCCACCTGAACCAATAAGGATGATGTTAAATAAGGCATCTTTAGCGTTCTCCACGATTAATAAATCTTCTTGCACTAAGAAGTTATTGATTTCATCAATAAAGAGCAAGTCTTCATTCATGAGATCTTTATTCTTTTTATGGAGGAAACTGTATATTGGTTTTAAATTAATGTTCATATTGATTAACTATATTCTAATATAGTCGCTATAAAATAAAAAGCCCGGCGGCTCGCTATTTTGTCCTTTCGGATATCTTCGCCACTACGGTGCTTAACTTCTGTGTTCGAGATGGGAACAGGTGTGTCCACCGCGCCATCGCCACCAGACTTTTTATTAAGAGAAATTATTCTCTCAAAACTGAATATTACCACATGTTAGCTTTCTTGTTAATAAATAACTTTAAATTTTACTTTTGGGATTCGATTAAAAATCTTAAGAAATTAAGTCCTCGACCTATTAGTATTAGTCAGCTGAACATATCACTATGCTTACACTTCTAACCTATCAACCCTGTAACTTTCAGGGGGTCTTACTTCTTTCGAATGGGAAGTCTCATCTTTAGGTTGGCTTCACGCTTAGATGCTTTCAGCGTTTATCCATTCCATAGGTAGCTACCCGGCCATGCCACTGGCGTGACAACCGATATACCATTGCTATGTCCATCCCGGTCCTCTCGTACTAAGGACAGATCCTATCAAACTTCCTGCGCCCACGACAGATAGGGACCAAACTGTCTCACGACGTTTTGAACCCAGCTCGCGTACCACTTTAATTGGCGAACAGCCAAACCCTTGGAAGGTACTTCCCCTCCAGGATGTGATGAGCCGACATCGAGGTGCCAAACCTGATCGTCGATGTGAACTCTTGGATCAGATCAGCCTGTTATCCCCAGGGTAGCTTTTATCCGTTGAGCGACGGCCTTTCCACGAAGAACCGCCGGATCACTAAGCCCGACTTTCGTCCCTGCTCGACTTGTTTGTCTCGCAGTCAAGCACCCTTATGCCTTTGCACTCGATGCATGATTTCCAACCATGCTGAGGGTACCTTGGGGCGCCTCCGTTAC
>CACZNF010000087.1 GCA_902782395.1 uncultured Erysipelotrichaceae bacterium
TAAGTTCTTAACTTTCATCATGTCTTCTTCTGTCTTATCTGTTAATTCGAGAATGGTTTGGATACCTGCTCTCTTTAAGCAGTTATAAGAGCGGACGGAGAGATCGAGTTCTTCAATGGTGAAGTTCTCGTATTTGTTTTCTTCCACTTTAACTTCGTCTTTTTCGATGTTGATATCACGTGTGATGTCAGCGACGTCTAAGAATTTATTTAAGTGGGCAATTAATAATTCAGCAGATAATGCTAATGCTTCTTGTGGAAGGATTGAACCATCTGTCCAAACTTCAATTGTTAATTTGTCGAAACGTGAATCGTGTCCAACACGTGTGTTTTCAACAGTGTAGTTAGCTTTTCTCACTGGGGAATAGTTACTATCGGTGCTGATTGTGCCTAAGGCTAAACCAGAGTGGATAATTTTGTTTTGTTCACCAGTGACATAGCCACGGCCATTTCTGGCGTGTAAGACCATGTGTAAGCTACCACCTTCACAAACGTGGGCGATTTCTAAGTCAGGATTGACGACTTCGACACCGGCAGGAAGTTGAATGTCTTTCGCGGTCACCACTGCTGGGCCTTTGACATCAATTTCGAGTCTCTTATTAGCATCGTCTTCTTCAGGAATTCTTAAGACGAGACCTTTTAAATTTAAGATGATGGATGTGACATCTTCTTCAACGCCTTCTAAAGCGGTGAATTCATGACGTGCACCCTCAACTTCAACGGCGTATAAGGAAGCACCTGGTAAGCTGGAGAGTAAAACTCTACGTAATGCGTTACCTAAGGTGTTACCATAACCTCTTTCGAGTGGTTCAATCACGAAACGGCCATAGTTTTCTGTTCCGTCATAGTCGGCTTGTGTGATACCGAATCTTTCAAATGGATTGGCAATTTTCATGTTTAAACCTCCGATTAGCCTCTTGGGCGTTTTGGTGGACGGCAACCGTTATGTGGGATTGGTGTGCTGTCAACGATTGATAAGACTTGTAAGCCAACGACGGCTAAGGAACGAATTGCACCTTCTCTGCCTGGGCCTGGGCCTTTAACATCGACATCGACTTGACGGATGCCTTGATCGTATGCTGCTTTACCTGCAGCTTCTGCTGCCATTTGGGCGGCAAATGGAGTGGCTTTCTTGGCGCCTTTGAATCCCATAGCACCAGCGCTGCTCCAGCTTAAGGCGTTACCTTGTTCATCACAGATTGTAACAATTGTGTTATTGAAAGTGGAATGAATGTGGGCAACACCCTTCGTAAATGAACGTTTGACTTTCTTTTTACGAGTTGTTGTTTTCTTGGCCATAACTCTATTCTCCTTTCATTAACCTTGTGGGGCCATCTTCTTATTCGCAATGGTCTTACGTGGACCTTTACGAGTACGAGCGTTAGTTTTGGTTCTTTGACCTCTAACTGGTAAGCCTCTTCTATGACGTAAACCTCTGTAGCAGTTGATTTCTGTTAAACGTTTGATGTTTAAAGCAACTTCTCTACGAAGGTCACCTTCTGTTTTATATTTGGCAATTTCATTACGAATTGCACCGAATTGATCATCTGTTAAATCTTTAACTCTGATCATGCCATCTACTTTTGCGGCTTCACAAATTTGGGAAGCGGTGAATCTGCCGATACCATAGATGTAAGTAAGGGCGATTTTGACTGGTTTGTCGTTTGGAATATCAACACCAACAATACGTGCCATATTTCAATTTCCTCCTATTAACCTTGTCTCTGCTTGTGTTTTGGATTTGAGCAAATGACCATCACTTTGCCATTTCTCTTAATCACTCTACACTTTGGGCAGATTGGTTTGACTGAGGGTCTGACTTTCATAAGTTTTTCCTCCTAATTACGGTTTATTTAAACCTAAATGTTATGCGGCCCCGTGTTAAATCATAAGGCGAGATTTCTACCGTAACTCTATCACCTGGGAGAATGCGTATGTAATTCATACGGATTTTTCCAGAAACGGTGGCCTGAATTACGACGCCGTTTTCGAGTTCTACCTTAAAGTTTGCGTTTGGTAGGCACTCCTTAACGACCGCCTGAACTTCAATCATATCTTGTTTGGACATTTATTCTTCTCCTTCATACATGGTAATAATTTCGTATCCGTCATTAGTGACAATTACTGTGTTTTCATAATGTGCGGTTAATTTACCGTCTTTACTCTTTACCGTCCAGCCATCACCAAGGGTTCTCACATCTTTACGACCTTCAAGAACCATAGGTTCAATACATAGAGCGATATTTGGAGTAATTAATGGTCCAGTCCCCGCTTTACCGTAGTTAGGAATGCTTGGATCCTCATGCATATGAGCGCCGATTCCATGTCCGGTATATTCGCGTACGACATTATAACCATGACTTTCGACAAATTTTTGAATCGTCTCGCTGATATCACCAATATGGTTACCCACTTTCACTGCTTTTAAAGCTTCAAAGAAGGCTTGTTTGGTAATATCGACAATACGGTGTGCCCTTTCCGTGAGCGTGCCGACTTTAAATGTACGACACGCATCAGCGGAATAGCCCTTATATGTTGCTACAATATCCACAGAGACAATATCACCCTCACGGATAATAATCTTATTTGAAGGAATTCCATGTATCAAAGTGTCATTAACACTCACACATGCACTCGCAGGATAGCCATAATAGCCTTTTTCCGCGGGTATACAGCCGTTTTCTAACATCGTCTTCTCAACAATCGAATCAATGTCTAACGTGCTCATACCGGGCTTAATTTGTGCTTCTAATGTTTTAAACACTAGACCAACCACACGACCGGCTTCCTTCATTAAGGCAATTTCTCTATTAGATTTTGTAATAATCATATTATTTGTTCAAAAATTCAGAAACTTGATTGAAGAGTTCACGACTTCCTATCAAAGAATTGAAGTTCTTTAATAATCCTCTTTCGGCATAGAAGTCTAATAGAGGTTTGGTGTCATGAACATAATGGTCTAAACGAACTTTTAATGCCTCTTCATTATCGTCAGCGCGTTGATAGAGTGGACCGCCACATAAATCACAGACACCTTCCACTTTTGGTTTCATGGTTTCAATGTGATATGGAGCGCCACAATTTTTACAAACGCGACGACCAGAGATACGTCTAATAAGTTCTTGGTTATCACAATCTAAGTTGACCACCACTTCGATTGGACGATCGATTTCCTTAGATAATCTTTCTAAAGCTTCAGCTTGAGGAAGAGTTCTTGGGAAACCATCGAGTAAGAAACCATTCTTACAGTCATCTTGTGCTAAACGATCTTTTAACATATCGATGGTAACTTCATCTGGGACGAGGTGACCTTTATCAATATAAGATTTAGCGAGAAGACCAAGTTTGGTTCCACCTTTAATGTTTTCACGGAACATATCACCTGTAGAGATATGCGTGAGATTAAAAGCTTGCTTGAGTTGTTTAGCTAATGTGCCTTTTCCTGCACCAGGAGGGCCCATAAGGATGATGTTTTTTAACATAATTAACGTCCTCCGCTTGCGACGACTTCTTCGAAGGATTTACCAGCGAGTAAGCCATCGATTTGGCTATTGATTTCAAGCGCCACACCAACAACGATGATTAAGCCGGTGCCACCAAGAGCTAACGATGGATTATCTTTGAAGATAGTCAAGGTTAAGACAACTGGTAAGGCGGCGATTAAGGCTAAGGCCATCGCACCGATAAATGTGACACGGTTGAGAACTTTTCTCACATAACGTTCAGTTTCATTACCGGTATGAATACCAGGGATGTAACTACCGTTCTTTTGGAAGTTCTCAGCGAGTTGTTGTGGATTAATTTGTACGTTCGCATAGAAGAATGTAAAGGCAATGGTTAAGACTAAATAGATAATTAAGCCCCAAGG
>CACZNF010000088.1 GCA_902782395.1 uncultured Erysipelotrichaceae bacterium
TTCCAATCTTGGCTCATTCTCGCTAAAGCTTCATAAATTGATGTATCGCCATGTGGGTGGAAAGTACCCATAACCGCACCAACGGTATGAGCGCACTTTCTTGTTGGTTTATTAAAAACATTATTGTTTTTAAACATTGTGAAAATGATACGTCTTTGAACTGGCTTTAAACCATCTCTTACATCTGGAATAGCACGATCTTGAATAACGTATTTCGCGTAAGTCGCGTAACGGTCACCCATCACATCTTCCATCGGTTGAACGGAGATATTTTCAACGTAATTTTCTTCGACTAAATCAATCTTTTTTCTAGCCATAGATTACTTGACCTCCTTGATGAAAGTATCGACTTTATTGAAGTCAACGTTCTCTTCGACCCACGCTCTTCTAATACCAGCGTCACGGCCCATTAAAACGGTAACTCTCTTTTCTGCTAAGAACGGATCATCGATTTCAACACGGACTAATAATCTAGTCTTTGGATCCATTGTTGTTTCTTTAAGTTGGATAGCGTCCATTTCACCAAGACCTTTATATCTGGAGACTTTGTAGCCACCGCCAACTTTCTTTTTGGCTTGTTCCAAGCCATCATCATCCCAAGCGTATTCTTGAACAACCTTTTTACCATCTTCTTTGTAGACACGATAAAGAGGTGGAACAGCAATATAAACGTGACCGGATGTGATTAATTGACGCATATAATGATAGAAGAACGTTAATAATAACGTTTGAATATGCGCACCATCGGTATCAGCATCGGTCATGATGATGATTTTGCCGTATTTAATATCATCTAAATCAAAGTTTTGTCCAAAACCCGCGCCAATGGTATTAATGATTGTCGCGATTTCTTCGTTATGGACTAATTTCTCCATAGAAATAGAATCAGTATTAAGTGGTTTACCACGAAGTGGTAAGATGGCTTGATGTAATCTATCTCTACCCTTCTTAGCAGTACCACCAGCGGAATCACCTTCAACGATGAATAATTCGTTTTTAGCGTATTCTTTGCTCTGTGCTGGAGTTAATTTGTCACTCAAAATAACTTCTTGTTTTGGTTTTTTGTTGCTTCTTGCTTCTTCTTTAGCTTTTCTAGCGGCTAATCTAGCGTTTTGAGAAGCAACACACTTATTGATGAAGTTAAGTGTGAATTCTTTGTTTTCTAAAAGATAATAAGTAAACTTATTATAAATGAAATTTGACACAACAGAAACTGCTTGAGGAGTACCTAATTTGCCTTTGGTTTGGCCTTCAAATTCAAGTAAAGCCTCTGGGATTTTTAACGATACAACAGCGGTTAAGCCTTCTCTAATATCACTGCCTTCAAGCTTTTTACCTTTAGTTAGCTTGTATTGTTCAGCGAAATCATTCACAGCTTTAGCAATACCTGTTCTAAAACCAGTTTCATGGGTACCACCATCTCTTGTTCTTACGTTATTAACGTAAGAGTAAATGGTTTCGTTATAGTCTTCGTTACAGTATTGTAAGGCAATTTCGATGTCGATTTGTGTTTCTTCATCTGTATCAGAGAAGCTGATCACTGGGGACATTGGTTGCTTATTAATATTGACGTTATTGATATATTCCACTAAGCCATTTTCATACAAAAAGTTTTGACTTTGTCCGGTTTTTTCGTCAGTTAAGACAAATTCCACACCTTTCATTAAGAAGGCACTTTCTTGTAAGTGGCTAGCAATTGTATCCCATTTAAATTCAACGGTAGAGAAAATAGTCGCATCTGGTTTGAATCTCACTAAAGTACCATGCTTTTTACATGTACCAACAACTTCTAAAGGCACGGCAAGATTACCACCATTTTCGAATTTAAGGTGATAAATACTTCCGTCTTGATAGACATTAATGTCTATCCATTCACTTAAAGCGTTAGTAACTGAGGCACCGACACCGTGCAAACCAGCTGCGGATTTATAAACAGCATTATTAAACTTACCACCGGCATGAAGTTCAGTAAAAACGACTTCGACCGCTGGTCGACCAGTCTCTTTATTGATACCGACAGGAATACCACGACCTTCATCTAAAACGGAGATCGAACCGTCTTTATGCATGGTGACACAAATCTTCTTACCATAACCAGATAAGGCTTCGTCCACTGCATTATCGACTACTTCCCACACTAAGTGATGGAGACCAGCACTATTGGTTGAACCAATGTACATAGCAGGTCTTTTGCGGACACCTTCAAGGCCCTTCATCACATGAATATCATCAGCAGTATATGTTGTTTTTTTGATATCAGACACTATTTTTACCCTTTGCAAGACTTAATTATATACAAATTAAGTTGCAAATATAAAGCATTTTAGTAGAATAAATAAGTACGATTTGGAGGTACAAAAATGAATATATTTGTAAATATATTGGTACCAGTGATTTGTTTGCTAATTGGTTACCTTATGGGCAGCGCGAACATCTCTATTCCATTAGGAAAAATGGTTTTTAAACAAGATCCACGTGAATATGGTTCACATAATCCAGGCGCCACTAACTGTGGTCGCTTATGGGGTAAAAAGTACTTCCTTATCGTTTTCTTCTTTGATGTATTTAAAACAATTTCCCCACTTTATATTTGTTGGGCAATCTTAACATTCGTTCCATTTAATAATGGTTTACCATTATTACCAAGTGCTTCCGCTATGTACGCTGGTAATGTTGATGGCTTTATGATTCAATGGCCAGTTTATTGGGTAGCTGTTATTGGTGCGATGCTTGGTGGTATTTATCCATGCTTCATCGGATTCAAAGGCGGCAAAGCCGCCTCATGTATGGTCGGTATCACCTTAACTACCTCCTGGACCTTCGGTGTTATCGGTGCTCTTTCTTACTATTTCACATTAAAAAGAACTGGCTATGTATCATTAGCGAGCATCATTACATCTTGGATCAATTCTTTAGTGACATGGATTTGGGCAATTCTTCTTTTACTCAAAGTCATTCCAGTGGGTACTTATTGGCAATTCTTTGTTAACTGGGCGCCACTTCTTTACTGCAATTATGTCTATGCAATTTTAATGACAATCATCGCCATTGTTTTGACCATCAGACACCGCACAAACATCGGTAGAATTAAAGCGGGAACCGAAAGACAAATCACTTGGATGAAAGTAAAAAGTAAGTAATTAATTAGTAGAGTTAATAACTTTGTTATTATAGACAAAAGCACTCTTAACCGAGTGCTTTTATTTTCTTCTTGTTTTTCCCACATTAACTCTGTAGATATAAGAGGTTTGCGATGCTTGTATCTGAACGATAAATAATCGCGTAATTTATCGTTCTTTCTAACGATGCACAGTAATAAGAATAAGGCTTTTCAAAGTCGATTTGATACTCTTCTTTGAATTCTAGATAAGCCATGCCAATCCACTGTTGCACAAAGTCATTAACGAGTTCTTCAAACTTATCGCTAGGACCGTTGAACAAACTATTCTCACCTGTCTTCTTATTATTGAACTGATCTAAGAAGTCTTTTTCCTTATCGGTGAAATCTAATACGTAATAAACTGGTCCGCTGGAATCAAAGCCTGTTATATGCTCGTAAGAGAAAAGAATCTTCGCATCAGTAAGATGTTTAACGAATCCACTATCTTCAATCTTCTTAAGGAGTTTCGCTTCTTTTGAGGTACAGCCTATTAAAGAAAAAGATATAAGGAATAATATAGGGGTTTTCTTAATGAACTGTTTCATAAGTTTAGATTACAAGCCAACAAATTGCTTTTCAAGTCTCTAAGAGCCTAAAACACCATTTTTAGGCATAATAAAAACACTCTTATGAGTGTCTTTATTTTCCTTGATTCATGTTTCTCATGATTTCACGGATTTGTTTTTCG
>CACZNF010000089.1 GCA_902782395.1 uncultured Erysipelotrichaceae bacterium
CATAAAGGCTTCAATAAACTCGGTATCTACATGAAGAATACTACCGCCACAAACGTTAGTATTAAACTCTATGCCTATCACATTCAAAAAGTTGAACCATCAACTCAAGGTGATTCCAGCAGAAAATCTGTTGAACTTACAATTCCTGCTAATAGTGATTGGACATTATATACACTCAATTTAGATGCCTCTAAGACATATTATGGCTATGGTATCTATATGGCGACCAAGTCCGCTACAGGCTTCCTCAATGTTGATAAAGCTTTCTACTATAACGATTACGAAAGTCCAGAAATGAACTACTTCGCTAAAGATGGCTTAGTCTTAAGCGGTAATATCACTGCTGGTGCAGCAACCATGACCTTTGGTCAAAATGGCGCTGTCACATTAAATAACGAAGCATTAGGTGGCAACCTTGCTGGTACATACACAATGGCAATGGGTGAAGCTGGCCAATTACTCACAGTTAAAACATCTATGGGTAACATTACTGGTACATATTCAGTAAATCCTATGGGCAAAGTTACATTCACTGTCACCGAAGTCACTGGTGGCTTAGCACAAGGTGTTAACGTCGGTGCAGTCTTAAGCAATCAATAATAACACGCTGAATGCGTAGAACGCGTATTTGGAGGGGTAATTATATACCCCTCCTATACTCGTATATTAATAATTAATAAATTAAAGATAATAAGAATATGAAAAAACCAACTTTAGAACAAATTGCAATAGAATGTGGAGTGACTAAGGGTTTAGTCTCTAGAGCGTTAGGGGGTAAGAACAATGTCTCTGACGCCACTAGAGAAAGAATCATTAGAAAAGCCACAGAACTCGGTTATGACACATCCAAATTAAAAGTGCATAAGGTGGCTTCTAACCGTGTCCTTTTAATTGGCTCTAGCCGTATTTTGTTCAAGGAAGATTTCTGGCAACCCATTATTACTGCGATATCTTCCACTTTATCTAGAAGCAATTTGATCGTCGAATACTTCGCTTTTGAAGAAGACAAAATTGATGATGGCCTTCTTAAAAAGCTCAAAGAATCATCATGTAGTGCCTTTATTATCATCCATGTGGCTCCTCAACAAATCGTGGATGTCTTAGCGAGTAAAGGTAAACCACTTGTTATCGTGGATCCTAAAACATTCCATAGTGAAGCAACACAATTTAAGTTCTCTAACTATGATTCAGCCTATTTAGCGGTCCAACGTTTAATCGAACAAGGCCATACCAATATTGCCTTCTATGGTAGTGATTCCCATAGCTTGTCCTTTAGAGAAAGACATGAAGGCTATATGGCGTGCATTGAAAATCATAAAAACGAAGTTAAACCATGCTCAATTATCTTTAATAACGAAAAGAAGAATTACGCTGATGAGCAAATGCTCATTAATGCATTAAATAACAACGATATAACTGCGATAGTGTGCGCAAATGACATCATCGCATTAAACGCTATTAAAACAATTAATAGATTAGGTAAAAAGGTTCCTGAGGATATCTCTGTTATTGGTTTCGATAACATCAGGACTGGAGAATTTATGACTCCAAGATTATCGACATTTAACATTCCACGCCAAGAAATTGGTGAGGAAGTTGCCAAATATGTGGCAAATTCCATTAAATCACATCAAATCCCATATTCTCAAATTGTCATTAGATGTGACTTTATTGAAAGAGAATCGAATATAGAAAAGTAGGTATTAATTATGAAACATAAAATCTATGGAAACGAATTAGCTAATATGCCTTATCAGCCACGTCCAGAAGGATGTGATTCTCCATTATGGAGATACTCTGAAAATCCTATTATCAAGATGAATCCATTCCCTAATGCATCCCGTGTCTTCAATAGTGCGGTCATGGCCTATAAGGGTGAATTCATTGGTGTTTTTAGAGCAGATACAAAAAACGGTATCCCATTCTTATTCGTGGGACATTCTAAAGACGGTATCCATTTTGATTTTGAAATAGATCCAATTGTTTTCCACGATAAAGAAGGAAAACCTATCAAATTAGAATATGCCTATGTACATATTACATTATCTTCTGTACATCTAACCATGGACCAACATTAGGCATTGGTAAAACCAAAGACTTTAAAGACTTTGAATTAGTGGATAACCCATTCCTTCCATTTAATAGAAATGGTGTCCTATTCCCAAGAAAGATTAATGGAGAATATGCGATGTTCTCCCGTCCAAGTGATTCAGGTCATACACAATTTGGTGATATCTTCCTCTCTTATTCCAAAGATATGGAATATTGGGGCAAACATAGACATGTCATGGAAAGAGGCTATGAATGGTGGTGTGGCACTAAGATTGGTGCGGGACCAACTCCTATTGAATGTGATTTAGGTTGGTTAGTCTTCTTCCATGGTGCAAATCTCACCTGTTCAGGTTTAGTTTATTCCATCGGTGCGGCGATCGTTGATAGAGACGATCCAAGCAAAGTACTACATAGATGCGGTAATTTCTTACTCGCTCCTGAAAAGATTTATGAAACAAGTGGATACGTCCCTAACGTTTTATTCCCTGTTTCATGTTTAACCGACGCTAAAACAGGACGTATCGCTATCTATGCCGGTGGAGCGGATACAGTCACAGAGTTATTATTTACCGATATCGACACAGTGATTGATTACATTCTTAAATACGAAAGATAAAAGATATGGAACTCACGACAATCGCCAAACGTAACAATCCATTTAGAAAATTCGGGGCTAAGTTCTGGAGAAGTAAATACTTAGTCATGATGATTATCCCCGCGATTGTTTTCTATATTATTTTCTGCTACGTGCCAATGTATGGCGTTTTGATGGCATTCCAAAAATTTAATCCAAAAGTCGGTATTTTTGGTTCTAACTTCGTTGGTATTGATAACTTTATCACCGTCTTTGATGATGCGAAGTTCTGGTTAGCGTTTAGAAATACGTTAATCATTGGTTCTGTCAAGATTGTTATCTCCTTCTTAGGCGCAGTTATCATTGCTTTACTCCTTAACGAACTAAGAATGATTAGAACTAAAAAAGTCATTCAAACCATTGTCACCTTCCCACACTTCCTTTCTTGGGTTGTTGTCTCTGGTTTCGTCTTCTCATTATTTGCATATAACGGCGCGGTCAATGCCTTAGTGGATGCAATGGGTGGGGATAGAACAAACTTCCTCGCTGATAAAGGCTTCTTCTTTGGTATGGTCTTTGCTTCTGATATATGGAAAGAAGCAGGATGGGGTAGCATTATCTACCTCGCCACTATGGCGGGTATCCCACAAGATCAATATGAAGCTGCGGACATTGATGGTGCGACACGTTTACAAAAGATTTGGCATATTACCTTACCTGGTATTAAGCCAACCGCTATCTTGTTATTGATTATGTCTGTCGGTGGTGTTCTTTCCGCAGGATTTGACCAAATCCTTAACTTAGGAAATGACCTCATTAGAGAAGACGTCAATATCATTGATACATATATTTATTATCACTACGTCAGTGGTTCAGGTAACGCTGGCATTGGTACCGCGATTGGTTTATTTAAATCAGTGGTTTCCTTTGCTCTTGTTATTACCGTTGATAGAATCGCTAAAGCATGTGGGGAAAGGGGTATTATCTAATGAAACGTCAACAAGAATTAGAAAGATTACCACTTCGTCCAAAGGGTTCTTCTAGAGATAGAAAGATTCAAGGCTTAGATATTATCATCTGCGTCATCTTAGTGATTTACGCAATCTTAATCATCTTCCCATTCTGGAATGCTTTTGTGATTTCTATTTCTTCTGAAGCGAGCTATTTAAAGAGCAATCTCTTATTATGGCCAACAGAATTAGATTTATCAGCATATCAACAAGTGTTCACTAATAATCAATTATGGTCTGGTTTTGGTATCACCATGATCCTATTAGTGGGTGGTACCTTATATCAATTATTCTTCACAGTTATTACAGGCTATGCGATGAGCCGTAATAAATGGACTGGTAAAGGCTTTGTGATGAATATGATTTTAGTCACTATGTTCTTCGGTGGTGGTATGGTTCCTTACTACTACTTAATTAAATCATTAGGCATGATGAATACCATTTGGGTCATGATTATCCCAGGTGCGATTGATACATTCAACATGCTCTTAATGCGTAACTATTTCGCATCCTTACCAGCGGAAATGGAAGAAAGTGCGAAGATTGATGGGGCTAATGACATCATCATCTTCACTAGAATCTTCTTACCATTATCTTTACCAATGTTAGCGACAATTGGCTTATTCTTCGCTGTTGGTAACTGGAACTCATGGTATAACGCGATGTTGTTCATACCAGATAAAACGGACATTTGGCCATTACAAATGGTCTTAAGAAATATGATTGCGACAGTTTCAAGTAACATTGAAAACCCAGAAGCAGTGGATGGCTTCTCTCAAGGTCTTACAATGGCGAGTATCTTCTTCACCATTGTGCCAATGATGTGTTTCTATCCATTCTTACAAAGATTCTTTGTCAAAGGTATCGTCGTGGGCGCGATCAAAGGATAAATATTGGAGGTTTAAATATTTATGAAAAGCAAAAAAATCATCTATGGTGCGGTATTAACCGCTTTAATGAGCTTAAGTGCTCTCACCGCCTGTGGTAGTAAAAGTGGTGAAGACAAATATGATAAAGACGGTCGTCTTATCTTAAATCTTAAAAACGTCTACTTTGACCAATGGCAAGGCGAAGATATGTACACTGATATCATTAACGAAAAGTTCAATGTTAAGATCAACGCTACTAACTATGCCTATGAAGATTGGGACACCATGGTTAACACCGCCATTAACGGTAATAACTTAACCGATACCATTCAATTTAACTTAAAGGCTTATAACTTTGGTTCAACTTATGAATCATGGGTGGACTTCGGTATGCTTAAAGCTTTACCAGATAATATGTCCAAATGGCCAAACTTAAAGAACATGTTAGATAACATCTCTAATATTGACGCTTTAAAGATTGATGGTAAGTTATATGGCATTCCAATCGCTAATGACATTAAGAATCCACAAAAGGACTTCTCAAACTTCACTTATGTCTATAGAAGAGACTGGGCTAAGAAGATTGATGAAATGTATCCAGATAGAGATCCTGTCTATAGAGAAGGTGATGTCTATACATGGGATGAATTCAAACGTTTATGCGATGCCTTTAACACTAACTTCAAAGCGTTATCAGGTATGAGCCAAGGTAGTGTTTTAGTCGATGAAGAATGGGCTTTCCCAAGCGTCACTAACTTCTATAAAGACGCTCCTCACTGCTACGCCAAAGACGATAGCGGCAAAGCCATTGCTAACTTTGCTGGTCAAAAGTATCTCGCTGGTTTAGAAGTTGCCAAAGACTTCGTCAGTGGTAAAAAGATCTATTCACAAGACCAATTCAACTTCGCTGCGAATAAAGCTAATCAATTATATTTAGGCGGACAAGCCGCGATTCTTTATGATAACTACTCATTAGCTAACTACATTAAGTTAAGAAAGTTGTTCAAAGCCTCACAAAAACTCGTCGATTTAGACGATGGTACCGCTTTCTTAAAGATTAAAGGACCAGATGGTAAGTTTGCTTTAGAAGGTACTGAAAACTGGTTCTCTATGACCATGTTTAACGCTGATATCTCTGATAAGAAACAAGAAAAGATTTTAGATATCTTAGATTACTTATTAACTGAAGAAGGTACAAGACTCGCAATTTACGGCAAAGAAGGCTATGACTATTCCATCGTTGACGG
>CACZNF010000090.1:0-3825 GCA_902782395.1 uncultured Erysipelotrichaceae bacterium
ATAAAGGAACTGATATCCTTATTGATGCACTTCAAATGCTACCAGATGAATACAAAAAAACTATCAAAGTTACGATTGCTGGAACAACAGCAAATGATTTCTTGTTGGAATTGAAATCAAAGGCGGATGGCTTGAATATTCATTTCTTCCCATCCTTTGTTCCAGATAAACAACTTAACTCGATGATAGATGATGCAGACTATATTGTACTCCCATATCGATGTATATCCCAAAGTGGAGTCCTACTTCTAGCACTATACTTTAAAAAGCCATTACTTGTTGCAGATTTGC
Organism: uncultured Erysipelotrichaceae bacterium; assembly: GCA_902782395.1. Next base: position 292 of record CACZNF010000090.1, read on the forward strand.
CTTCGTTTAAAGAAACATTAATTGGATTTACGCCTGATATGTTCTTTGCGGCTGGAAGTCCTAGCTCTTTGTGTAATTTAATGATAAGGCACTTTAATGGAGAGATTGACATGCATAGACAGATGAGTGCCATCTCTAATTTGAATGATAAATCCATGCCTCTTATCTTCAATTTGTGATGGAAGCTTTTTTAACGCTTCGATTAATTTGAGATCATATTTTTCATTCGTTTTCTTTGCCATACAGTGACTATATGATAAAGCGCAAAAAAGCTTGAAATCAACAAGAAAATTTTAATGATTCTGGGTATCCCTATATTTATATTTACTTATAGTAATAGTTATATATAGTATGTAGAGATATAAATATAAATATGGGATAAACAACTGAAAAAATTATTTACTATATTTATTTTTAATAAAGTCGATGAAGTTTTCTTCTAACGTTGAGAGCTGATGACCCTTACGCCAGACGAAGAGGTAATCGACTTTTTTCTCTTCACCTTCAATCTCTTTAGAAATTAAGGAGTTATTCATAATATAAGCTGTCTTAGGGAAAATAGAGATACCCACTCCTCGACCCGCCATAGCAGCGGCGTCTAAGTAGTTATCCATCTCACAGACAATATTAGGTTCGAAGTGGTCTTTTTTAAACCATTTAACAATCGCATCGACATGTATTTTTCTACTAGGCACAATAATCTTTTCATCTTTTAACTGTTCAATAGTGATTTTCTCATTAGGGGATTTCGCTAATGGATGGTCTTTATTCATTAAGGCGACCATCTTTTCTTCACCAACTTTAAAACTATTTAAAAGTATTTGATCATATGGAGAAGTAATAACGGCAAGCGAGATTAAACCCGCTCTCATTTTGTCTATAAGATCATCACTGTTACCATCTAAGATTCTAAACTTTACGTGTGGATGCATTTTTAAGAATTCAGAAATCCATTCCGCAGCAATATCAGGAGCGGTACCTTCAACTAGACCAATACCAATCGTGCCACTTAAGCCTTTATTCATTAATAAGATTTCATTAATGGTTTTATCATTTAATAAAAGAATATCTTTAGCTTTTTGATATAAGTATCGACCTTCATCAGTTAACTCTAGATGTCTTTTACCTCTAATAAACAAAGTAGTATTTAATTCTTCTTCCAAATTCTTAATTTGGTTAGAAAGTGGTGGTTGGCTCATCATTAAAATCTTACTAGCTCTAGTAATATTTAATTCTTCAGCCACAACGACGAAATATCTTAATGTCTTTAAATCCATAAATGATCTCCTATCATACGAAAAATGTATAACAACCATTTCATTATATGTATTTATTTATACTTATTTCAATGTGATAGTGTTTTTCTATAAAGGAATGTTTACATATGTTTGATAAGAAAATGCTAGACATTGGTTATAGCCAATCCACGATTAGAGACTTATATACATATGGTCTCGCTAGAAAGAAAATAATAGGGGACGATAATGTCTATGACTTTAGTATTGGCAATCCCTCTATCCCTGCACCTAGTATCGTTAATGAAACACTTATTAAATTATTAAGCGAAGAAGATTCCGTGAAGATACATGGTTACACAGTTTCTCCTGGTAATATTGATGTCAGAGACAACATCGCTACTTATTTAAATAAAACATATAACACTGCAGTTATTGGTAAATATATCTTCCTAACTTGTGGTGCCGCCGCTTCTTTAGCGATAGTCACTAAAGCGTTAGTGTTCCCTAATGAAGAAGTGATAGTATTCGCTCCACATTTCCCTGAATACCGCACATATACAGAAGCAGTAGGTGGTAAACTAGTCACCGTTAATCCTGATCCAGATTTCCTTCCTGATTTTATTGATTTAGAAAATAAGATTACTAATAAAACTAAAATAGTAATCTATGATAGCCCTAATAATCCTACAGGAGCGTTTTATACTGAAGAAACAATTAAGAAGATGAGCGCTATTCTTTCAAAGAAAGAAAAGGAATATGGTCATCCAATATACTTAGTAAGTGATGAACCATATAGAGAATTATTATATGGCAATGAAAAATATCCTTTTGTTACTAATTACTATCGCAACTCTATAGTTTGTTATTCTTTCTCTAAAAGCTTATCTCTTCCAGGAGAAAGAATCGGCTACATCTTAGTGAATTCTAAATGCGAAGATGTTGAAGATGTCTACGCAGTTATCTGTGGTGCGGCATCAATGCTTGGCTATATATGCGCTCCCGCATTATTTCAACATATGGTGCCTTATGTACTAGGGCATACATCTAATCTAGAAGAATATAAAAAGAATAAAGATACTTTATATAACGCATTAAAAGAAATTGGTTATGATGTCATCTATCCAACAGGAGCTTTCTATTTATTTATGAAAGCGTTAGAGGAAGACGCTGAAGCTTTTAGTGAAGTAGCAAAGAAGTTTGAATTACTTCTCGTACCAAGTGATCCATTCTCATATAAAGGATATATACGAATTGCCTATTGTGTATCTTATAAACAAATTGTAAATTCATTACCTGCGTTTAAAAAACTATACGATTATTATAAGAAATAAAGCTTTTTCTTTTGATATCTGGTAAAGAAAACCTAACATACAAAAAAGATATGATAACCATAACGTTATATGTATTTTATTGTTTTATTATTCGCATGATAGTATATCGCCATAGTTGGTTGTCGAATTATGAAATACATATTTGTTACTGGTGGCGTTGTTTCAGGATTAGGTAAGGGCATCTGCGCTGCTTCTTTAGCCCGTTTATTAAAGCAAAGAGGATATAGTGTTAAGAATCAAAAGTTTGATCCTTATTTAAATGTTGACCCAGGTACTATGTCTCCTTATCAACATGGTGAAGTCTTTGTCACTGATGATGGAGCGGAAACAGACTTAGACTTAGGTCACTATGAAAGATTCACTAATGTGCCTTTAGATGCTTCTTGCTCTGTTTCTTCTGGTAAAGTCTACTGGAATGTTATCAATAGAGAAAGAACAGGTGGCTATTTAGGCAGAACAGTCCAAATCATCCCTGATGTTATTGACGAGATCAAAAGATGGATTTATATATCTGAACAACAAAACATTGATATCGCCATTTGTGAAATTGGTGGTACGGTTGGTGATATTGAATCCTTACCATTCTTAGAAGCTATTAGACAAGTCGGTCAAGATAAAGGTAGAGATAACGTTATCTATATCCATGTTCCACTTATTGTAGAAATACCTGGTAGTGGTGAACTTAAAAGTAAACCAGTGCAACATAGTGTACGAGAACTTAACTCTTTAGGTATCCAACCAGATGTTCTTGTTTGTCGAAGCACACAACCATTAACGCAAGAAATCAAAGATAAGATTGCTTTATTATGTGATATCGATAAAAGAGCGATTATTGAAAACTTAACAGCTTCTAGTATTTATGAAGTACCACTTCTACTAGAAAACGAAGGTTTAACTGATATTGTTTGTGAAAAGCTACACTTACCAATTACTAAACCAGATTTAGAAAAGTGGACCTTAATGGT
>CACZNF010000090.1:3851-7675 GCA_902782395.1 uncultured Erysipelotrichaceae bacterium
AGAATGCCCATAAGAAAGTTAAAATCGCTTTAGTGGGTAAATATACCCAATTACACGATGCTTATTTAAGCGTTGAAGAATCAATCTTCCACGCCGCTAGTGCGTTAGACGCTAAAGCGGAAATCCTTTGGATTGATAGTGAAAAGATCACAGAAAAGAATGTTAAAGAAACATTAAAAGAAGCGGATGGTGTCATCATCCCAGGTGGCTTTGGTACACGTGGTATTGAAGGCATGGTGGAATCCGCTAAATATGCTAGAGAAAACAACATCCCTTGCTTAGGTATTTGTTTAGGCATGCAAGTGATGGTTATTGAATACGCTAGAAGTGTCTTAGGTTATAAAGACGCTAATAGTAGTGAATTTGATGAAAAAACCACTCACCCAGTTATCGCTTTATTACCTGAACAAGTGAATATCGTCGCTAAAGGGGCGACTATGAGACTTGGTAGTTATCCATGCTCATTACAAAAAGACTCTTTAGCGAAATCCCTCTATAACAAAGACATGATTAATGAACGTCATAGACATAGATATGAATTTAACAATATCTACCGTCAAGACTTTATCGATAATGGTTTAAGACTCAGTGGTTTATCTCCAAATAAATCACTCGTAGAAATCGTGGAAGCTCCTGCTAATAAATATCATATTGGTTCACAGTTCCATCCAGAATTTAAATCAAGACCAACAAAACCACACCCATTGTTCGTGGGTTTAATCTCTAACGCGCTTGATAAGAAAGAAGGCAAATAATTATGCATGAAACTGTTTTAGTTATTGACTTCGGTGCGCAGTATTCAGAAGTCATCGCGCGTAGGATTAGAGAGAACAATGTCTATTGCGAGGTATTACCTTGGACTACTTCGACAACTTTCATTCAGGGTAAGAATCCAATAGGCATTGTTCTTTCTGGTGGTCCTAGTAGTGTCTATTTAGAAAACTCCCCTAAAGTGGATCCTTCAATCTTTGAATTAGGTATTCCTGTTTTAGGTATTTGTTATGGCATGCAATTAATGGTCACTTTGCTCGGTGGTAAAGTTACTCCCGCTCAAGATGATAAGGGTAGAGAATATGGTAAAGCGGTAACTCGCTTTGACACACACTGTCCCTTATTTAAACGCTTGCCAAATAAAAGTGTCGCTTGGATGAGTCATGGTGACCATGTCGAAAAGATTCCTAGTGGTTTTAAAGTGAGTGCCACCACGAAAAACTGTGAGTACGCTGCTATCTATAATGAAGAAAATGACTTCTACGGTGTGCAATTTCACCCAGAAGTGGAACATACACAATGTGGTAAAGAAATGATTAAAGCTTTCCTTGAACGTGTTTGTCACGCGAAAGGGGATTGGTCGATGAAAGACTACTATAAACAAGCTATTGAAGAAATCAAAAAAGAAGTCGGGAATAAGAAAGTTTTATTAGCCCTTTCTGGTGGTGTTGATTCTTCTGTAGCCGCGGTCTTATTAAGCCACGCTATTGGTAAAAACTTAACATGCGTTTATGTCGACCATGGCTTTATGCGAAAAAACGAAACTGAAGAAATCGTTGAGCGGTTCTCTAAATACGACCTTAATTTTATTAAAGTCGATGCTCGTAAAGATTTTATGTCTGCCTTAAAAGGTGTTAAAGAACCAGAAAAGAAAAGACATATCATTGGTAAAACATTTATTGATGTCTTTAGTAAAGTCGCTAATGAACTTAAAGGCGAGCCATCATAACGTTGGTGGTTTACCAGAAAACCTACCATTTAAAAAGATTATTGAACCTCTTTCTAAACTATTTAAAGACGAAGTGAGAGAACTCGGTTTAGAAATGGGTATTGATGAAGCATTAGTGTTCCGACAACCTTTCCCAGGTCCAGGTTTAGCGGTCCGTATTATCGGAGATATCACTGATGAGAAATTAGAAATTCTTAAAGAAGCTGATTATATCTTTAGAGAAGTGATCGCTAAAAACAAATATCAAAGAAAGATTAGTCAGTATTTCGCTGTGTTAACTAATATGCAAAGCGTTGGTGTGATGGGGGATAAAAGAACTTATCAATACGCTATCGCGTTACGCGCTGTTAGTACAGACGACTTTATGACTGCTAATTATGTGAGACTACCTTATCGCGTATTAGATGAGGCGAGTAGAAGAATAGTCAATGAAGTCAAAGGTGTGAATAGAGTGGTCTATGACATCACTAGTAAACCACCAGCGACTATCGAATATGAATAGGAGAATATTATGAAAATCGTTCCAGAAGAATTTGGAAAACTAGTGTTCAATGAAAACGCGATGCGTAAAGCCTTGAGCAAAGAAGTTTTTGATAAATTAGAACAAACAATTAAAAATGGTGAATCACTTGATCCATCATTAGCCCATAAAGTTGCAGAAGCAATTAATTAAAGGTGAACCAGATGCTTCTTCTTTCCCGTCAGGTGGATTAAGAAGCACCTTTGAAGCCAGAGGTTATACCGCTTGGGATCCAACAAGTTATGCCTTTATTAAAGACCATACCTTATGTATTCCAACAGCGTTCTGTTCCTATGGTGGTCATGCTTTAGACAAAAAGACACCATTACTTAGAAGTATTGATGCCTTAAATAAAGAAGCCTTAAGAGTGTTCAAGGCTTTAAAGATGAATGATGTTAAACATATCGTCACTAATGTTGGTCCAGAACAAGAATACTTCCTTGTTGATAAGAGTCTATTTGAAAAGAGATTAGACTTATGTCTTACCGGTAGAACATTATTCGGCGCTCCCGCACCAAAGGGTCAAGAATTAGATGACCATTATTTTGGCGTTATTAAGCCACGTGTCGCTCAATTTATGGAAGAAGTGGATAGAGAACTTTGGAAATTAGGTATCTCCGCTAAAACAGAACATAACGAAGTGGCACCAGCTCAACACGAACTCGCTAATATTTATACAACATGTAACTTAGCGTGTGACCAAAACCAATTAGTGATGGAAATCATGACTAAGATTGCGGATAAACATCACTTTGTTATCTTATTCCACGAAAAGCCATTTGATGGTGTAAACGGTAGTGGTAAACACAATAACTGGAGTATATCCACTGATACAGGTATTAACTTATTACATCCTGGTGATACACCATTTGAAAATAGAGTCTTCCTTCTTTTCTTAGCCGCGATCATTAAAGCGGTTGATGAATATCAAGACTTATTAAGAATAAGTGTAGCGTCAGCCTCTAACGATCACCGTTTAGGTAAAAATGAAGCCCCACCAGCTATTATCTCCATCTTCTTAGGTGATGAATTAACTAAAGTTTTAAAAGCCATTGTTAATGATGAACTTACCTATGAATCACATAAAGAAAAGATTCTTTTAGGTAGTGATGTCTTACCAAGTATTAATAAAGACAACACTGATAGAAATAGAACATCCCCATTTGCCTACACTGGTAATAAATTTGAATTCAGAATGCCAGGTAGTAACAAAGCGGTTTCTGATGCCAATATGGTCCTTAATACCGCGGTGGCTAATTCCTTAAAAGAATTCGCGGATGTTTTAGAGGGCGCTAAGGATTTAGATAAAGCCATTCATGATTTAGTCAAAGATACCGTTAAGAAACATGAACGTATCTTATTCTCTGGTAATGGCTATAACGATGCTTGGGTCTTAGAAGCGGAAAAACGTGGTTTATGCAATTATCCAACTACCCCAGATGCTTTAGCCCACTTATTAGATGAAAAGAACGTCAAGTTATTTGAACAAGAAAAAGTCTTAGGTTTAGAAGAACTCAAAGCTAGACAAGAAACAGATTATGAAAACTATATCAAGTCTTTAGAAATCGAAGTTAAGACAATGAT
>CACZNF010000091.1 GCA_902782395.1 uncultured Erysipelotrichaceae bacterium
AAGATTTCTCAAAACAAAAAGAGAAAGCAAACATATCTTAAACTCTTATCTATTGGTTTAGGTTGGTTAGTTACTGTTATTACATTCTTCTTGCTCAATACCTTATTAGGTGATTCATATGCCTTTAAACCATGGTTAACATTTATCTATGGTACATTAGTCACAGGTATTATCTTAGTGGTCTGGGAATTTATTTATCACAACAGATTCTTAAGAATGATCGCTACATCCATTATTATTTGGACATCAGCGTTATCCTTATTCCTCACCTTCTTAGTGGTGATGAACCTACCACTTCCATTATTATTCATTGTGGCTATCCCTCTTGAGATACTTGAAATCATCTGGTATCTATTTAGAAGAAATAAAAAGAAATAAAAAAACTGGCGCTTGCCAGTTTCTTTTTTTATTCTTCAACTCCTCCATCATTGATGAAGAGAATACCAAGTGTCTGTGGACCACAGTGACTTGTGATTGTGGCACCAGCATTTGTTTCATAGATGGTTTTGAATCCACGATTCTTTAAGGCTTCAATCGCCACTGCCACCATTTCTGGAGTTGCTTGTGTATGTGTCACAAAGGCAACGGAGAGATCTGGATTAGCAAATTGTTCTAATGTGTCTTTGCAGTAGCCATTAATAACTTGTGTCTTACGACCAATGTACTTTTTAGCAGGCGCCATTTTACCATCACTAACAATGATTTGTGGTTTGATTCTAAGAATGGTTGCACCAAATCTTAATAAGCCTGAGCAACGACCACCTTTATGTAAATATTCAAGTGTTTGAATAACAAAGCTTGCTTGAACATAAGGGATACGGGCATTAACTTTCTCAACAATTGCTTCTGGTTTTAAGCCCTTATCTCTAAGTTTAGCGGCATAGATTGCTAATAAGGCAATACCGGTAGAAAGGTTTTTAGAATCGATAATGTAAACGTTATCGTATTTGGTGGCGATTTGCATAGCGTGAGAGCATGATGATGAAATCTCAGAGCTTAATGAGATATGGATAATAGCGTCATATCCTTTAGCGAGCAAATTATCAAAATGTTCACGATATTGGAAATCGTTGATCGCACTTGTACGTGGTAAGACTTTCTCTTTCGCAACGAAATCGAAGATGTCTTGTGAGGTGATTTCTCCATCTAAATAGGCTCATCTCTAAGTTATATTGTTTAATTAGTTCTTTTGAAAGGTCGACAGTAGATTCGACAGATATAGCAATTTTCATAACACGATTATTATAGCCGATTATTTTTTCATGTCCACATTAGTGTACCTCTTCGCTAAAATTGGTACAGTGTAACATGGGGGATACATTACATTTCAATCGCTTTTTTATCGGCTTCATCGAATTTTTTTAATAAATCTTCGACAGTTAATTTTGCTTTTTCTTCGCCTCTCACATCAAAGATGATATGCCCTGTATGGAACATGATGAGACGGTTACCATATGTTAAAGCGTCTTTCATGTTGTGGGTAATCATTAATGTGGTCATTTGATTTTCTTTAACAATTTTATCAGTTAATTCCAAGACTTTTTTAGCTGTCTTTGGATCAAGAGCAGCGGTATGTTCGTCTAGTAAAAGGATTTGTTTTGTTAAATCGAATTGACGAATCTTTTTATCGAATTCTTCGTACGCGTTCGCAAGCGCTTCGCGTTTCTCTTTAAAAGATAAATACTTATTCTTTCTAATCTCAGCTTTTTTAGCTTTATATTCCGCTAACGCAGGTTTATAAACACTATCGAATTCGTTTCTAGCGACTTCATGGTCTTTTTCACAAAATCTAATGTAGTCCTTTTTAACGGTTTTATGTGTTGGTTTATTACGCATTGTCGCCATTAAAAGGGTTAAAGCTTGTCTTTGACCACCACTCATGACACCGACTTTTTGATTGAGTCGATCTTCAAGGCCTAAATCAAATCTCTTTAATTCATTGATGAATTCTTTTTTATGAGATTTTCTAAAGCCCCAAAGGAATGGAGAGTGTTTTCTACCACGTCTATAGGCGATTTCTAAGTTTTCTAAAACTGACATTTCACCACATGTACCCATCATTGGGTCTTGGAAGACGTGACCGAAATAGGCGGCGCGTTGATGTTCTTCCATTTTGGTAATATCAACATCGTTTAATAAGACTTGTCCTGAATCTGGTTTTAAAACACCTGTGAGAATATTCATCGTGGTGCTTTTACCAGAACCATTACTACCGATAATGGTGACGAATTCACCACTTTCAATTTGTAAATTGACATGGTCTAGGGCCACTCTTAAGTCTTCTTTGTTACCAGTGAGGTTGAATGTTTTAGTAACGTTTCTAAGTTCTAACATAATTATTCAGCCTCCTTTTTCTTGGTAAAGAGTTTAATGATACCTTGCTTAATCATTGGTAGACAGAGCGCTAAAGCGATTAAGAAAGCATATAGTAATTTAGTTAAGTCTGTTGGCATTTTAAATACTTGCGTCGCAAGGGTAATAATGGCGAAGTATAATATGGCGCCTAAACTAATGGAAATAAGAGCGTTTTTAAACGACCTTTTACCAAATAATGTTTCACCGATAAGAATACTCGCTAAACCCACGACAAGATAGCCAGTTGCGCCTTGAGCGTTCATGCCACTATCGATTTGGGCGATTAATGCGCCCGCTAAACCGATAAGAGCGTTGCTAATTGAAACACAGATAATTGTAGTCACTGTGGTGTTAATGCCTTGTGATTTGGCCATTTTCTCATTGATACCAGTGGCGCGGATAGCCATGCCGTATTCAGTACCAAAGAAGAAATAGGCAACACCTAAGACCAACGCTACGATAACTGCAACAACAATTATTTGTTGCCAGCCGTGGAATAACTTTGGATCTAAGAAACCAAAGATGGTTTTAGAGTTATCAATGCCGTTAATTTCAGAAGCAAATATTCTGCCATTGGCTAAGCCAAATAATAATAAGGCGATAGAACCAGATGCTGTCATGGTGATAATACCACTGAGAAGCTTTGGTATTTTTAATATTCGATTCAAGAAACCAGTTATAAAACCACACACACCACCGGCAAGCATGCCAACGAATGTGGCAATAAGAGGAGGAACGTTTTGTGTAATCATTAAAGCGCATGCTGCACCACCGATTAACAAACTTCCTTCAGCGGTCATATCAGCGAAATCGAGTATTCTAAACGTTAAGAATACACCAAGGGCTAATAGACAGCATGGTAAGCCCATGCTTAATGTTAAACGTATAATCTCATCAAAGGCCATTATTTAGCTTCTTTCCATGGGAATTCTGATGGTAAGTCTTCCGTTTTGAAGCCAGCATCTTCTAAGTTCTTTTTATTGAATGTGTAAGAACATGTATCTGCTGTATTAAAGAAGACTGGGACATCTTTAACGGCTGCGCCTTTTAAAATCTTAGCGGCTAATTCAGCTGTCTTAAGTCCTAAATCATAGTAGGAGATAGAAACGGTCACATGACCACTGTCAAGCATACCTTCTTCACCAACGATGAGTAATGTTTTATTTTGTCCAAGGCCGTCTTTGACTTTAGCCATATTACTAGCGACTGTGTTATCAGTTGGAATCCAAATCGCATCAACTTCAGCGGCTAATTCTGCGATATTTGTTTTGATTGTGAATTGGTCAACACATGTCTTAGTGACGACTTCTAAGCCTTCAGCTTTAGCAACTTCTGATGCCATTTCAGCTTGCACACGTGAATTTTGTTCATTAGCGCAGTAGAAGATGCCTAATTTTTTGGCCTCTGGAATCATTTTCTTTGTTAATTTGATTTGATTGCCTAATGCTTCTTCTGGTTGAAGGTCACTTGTACCAGTAACGAAACCATCTGGAGCGTTATTGTCTTTTAATAAGCCCGCACCAACAGGATCTGTAACTGCGGTGAATAATAATGGCGTTGTAGAACCAATGTTTTCTTGCGCAGCTTTTAAGGCTGTAGCACATGGAGTGGCAATCGCTAAGTTGAGTTTGTGCTTTTTACTTGCCATACCTTTAGCTAAGGTAGAGTTTGTAGCGGCTGTGGCTTTAGCGTTTTGAATATCAAGTTTTAAATCACCAAAGCCAGCGTCTTTAAGACCTTGAATAAAGCCTTCTCTAGCGTTGTCTAAAGCGGCAAATTCACCAAATTGAAGAATGCCAATGTCTGTACTGTCATTGTTACAGGCTGTCATCATAAATGGTGTAAGCATGAGTGGTAAGAGCGTTAATAATTTTGTCTTTTTCATTTTTGTATCCCCCTTAATGAAATAAAAATCGGTGTCGTTTTATGACACCAATTATTAATCCATCTCGTTCGTTGGTGTCATCGATTAATCTCTGTAATCAATAACACCTTATAGCTAAAAGGCCAAGATTTATTGATTACCTCTTGGATAATAATAGCTATAAAAGTAATAAAATGCTCTTTTCATAATTTTACTTGGCTATAAGTTTAGCACTATCGAAAAAATGCGCAACAAAAAATTATTATTCCAATTAAATATGTGGGTGGATTTATATCAAAGAATGAAAAAATGGGGAACCGCCTTGAAGCGGTTATCCCCATTTAATGTTTAATTGCTTTCTCCTAAATTAAGCTAAATCAACATCAGTGATAAATGTGACAGCAGCGATAGCTGGCATAATGAAGTTGTTAGCGTTAGTTCCATCACCAACAGAAGTGGCAAATTCTAATGTGTTATCGCCTTTAATTAGATTTGTGTTTTTAAGAACTAACTGTTGTAAGGAGCC